>JAAYXX010000476.1 GCA_012515695.1 Chloroflexota bacterium | reverse complement strand
TGGCAGGCTGCGGCGGCATGAGCGGAGCATGGCTGAAAACCGCGACAGCCATGCCCGAACTAGAGATCGTCGGATTGATGGACATCCGCGAGGAAGCCGCTCGCCAGCGGGCCGAGGATTTCGCCCTCCCCAACGCGATCATCAGCACGGACCTTGCCGACCTGCTCGACCAGACTCGCCCCGATATCGTGTTCGATTGCGCCATCCCCGAAGCTCACGTAGACGTGACATTGCAGGCCCTCGCCCGCGGCTGCCACGTCCTTGGGGAAAAACCCCTGGCCGACAGCATGGAGAACGCCCGCAAGATGGTGGCCGCCGCCCAGCAGGCGAACCGCCTCTTTGCCGTCATTCAGAACCGCCGCTACGACCCCCGCATCCGCAGGTTGCGTAACTTTATCGAGTCGGGCGCTATCGGCAAGATCACCACCGTCAACTGCGACTTTTACATCGGCGCTCACTTTGGCGGCTTTCGCGATCACATGCAGCATGTATTGCTGCTGGACATGGCAATCCATACCTTTGACGCCGCCCGCTTTATCACCGCCGCCGACCCGCTGGCCGTCGTCTGCAAAGAGTGGAATCCCGCCGGTTCCTGGTACGACCACGACGCTTCCGCCATCGCCATTTTCGAGATGACCGACGATATCGTCTACACCTATCGCGGAAGCTGGTGCGCCGAGGGGTTGAACACCACCTGGGAGAGCAACTGGCGCATCATCGGCGACAAGGGCAGCGTAACGTGGGACGGCGCAGACGGCTTCCAGGCCCAAGTCGTGGCCGAAACCGGCGGCTTTTTCAGCAAGTGGGCCGACGCAGAGGTGCCTCCCTTTGACGCAGGAACCAAGGTAGACGGGCACGCCGGTCTGATCCGCGAATTCGTCCGCTGCGTCCAAACAGGCGAGACCCCCGAAACCATCGCTACGGACAATATCAAGTCCCTGGCAATGGTCTTTGGCGCCATCGAGTCCGCCCAGGCCCGCCGCTACATCGACATCGCCCAATAGCCGGGGGCCTGGTCACTTCCCTCACCACTGTCGGCTGGACGCTGACGAGACGAGGAATGCCATCAGCCTCCACCAGTTCCAGCCTGCAACGACCTCCCCGTTACGCCAGACATCCGCGTAATGGGGAGGTTCTCTGTAGCCCTATCGCGTGCTTCCTCTACTTGACCATCCCATAGCCCAAGCTACAATAGTGGCGCTCGTCCAAACCAGTATTCCCCTCTTGGCGCGTTCGCACGATCATGAGAAGGAGCGATATGTTTCCGGATACCGAACGATTCCTGTGGCTAGAAGACCATACCCGCGTCATCCTCGAACGCTGTCGGCGCGTGGCGACATCAGTGCCAGGCCATTCCTCCGACCCACTGACCGTTTACGTCCCCGGCGGAGACAACAAGTACCCTAGCTTCTGGGTGCGCGACGCAGTCATGGAATGCCGCTCTGGACTGATAGACGTGCCCACGATGGAAGGCATGTTGGGCGCCATTCTCGCCTTCCAAAACGGGCCGACCCGTCGCCCGCTCGCCCACGGCCTGCGTGTAGACCCCTGGGCTATTCCCGACCACATCAACCTGCCCGGCCTGACCACGCCCGAAACCGACCACGGCCAGCCCTATGGCGCCGTCTTTTACCCTGGCACCTATTCGCCCACCGACGACCAGGGCGACGGCGCATTCGGGGTGCGCGCCGCCGATGACGACATTTACGAAGTCGTCGAACTGGCCGACACTATTGCCGCCGCACTGCCAGAGAACGCCCGGGCCGCCTTCCTGCGCCGCGAGGTCAAGGGCGTTTCTATCATCGAGCGCCTGCACAACGGCCTGCAGGCCATGACCGTAGACGAGGAAACCGGCCTCTGTTGGAACTCGCCTACAGACTGGTCGGCGTCCAATTTTCACGATTCCCTCAGGCCAATGGGCGCCATCGCCCTCACCTCGTGCCTGCGCTTTCGAGCAGCCCGCACCATGTCCGGCTTTGCCGCTTTGCTGGGGGATGCGCAGCTCCAACAGACCTACGACGACCTGGCTGACCGCATCGCCCAATCCGTCGTCTCTCATCTCCTGACAGAAGATGGCTGGATCATGGCCGCCTCCGAGGTGGATCGCCAGCCTGATGTCTGGTCTACATCTCGCGCTGTCTACATCGGACTGCTGACCGGCGAACATGCGCAGCGCGCCTGTCAGGCCATGTTGCGCGCCTATCGCGACAGCACGGACGAACTGCACCCCATCATCTCCGCGTGGGGCTACCTCCGCCACTCGCCCACCACCGCCGATGTCATCCCCGGCCAGATGATGTGGGAGCATGATCGCGAGAGCACCAGGAACGAATACGGCATCAACGGATACGGCATCTATCAGACGGGCGGCTACTGGCCACAACCCCTGGGTTGGTACGCCTACGCCCTCGCGCAGGTTGACCTGGACGCGGCCCGCCAGATTGCCACCGAGTTCATTGACCATACGCGGGCGCACGTGTCTGAGGGCGCCCCCTTTGAGTGGATCAACCCCGCCATTCCTTTGGATCAGACGCCAGGGCTGGGCCGATGGTACGGTCCCTCGGCCACCCTGCCACTGGAAGGCTTTCGTCGTCTCTCGGCCTTGCTTGACCAGGCCAAAGGCTGAGGCTTTGGGCTATCGCTACAACAATAGAAGGAGAGCAACAATATCATGGCTAAACGGCGCGTTCATTATGTGCTTAGCACTCACTGGGATCGGGAGTGGTATCAGACCTTTCAGGACTTTCGCTTCCGCCTCGTCAAGATGATGGACGAGATCCTGGACGGACTGGACGAAGGCAGGCTGCGCGGCCCCTTCCAGACCGACGGGCAGGCCATCATTCTCGAGGATTACCTGGAAGTGCGCCCCGAACGTCGGGAGCAGGTAGAGCGCTATGCGCGAGAGGGCAAGCTGGTCATTGGCCCCTGGTACGTGCTCCCCGACGAGTTCCTCGTCTCCGGCGAATCCATGATCCGCAACATCCGCATGGGGCGCGAGGTGGCGCGCTTCTTTGGCGGAAAACCCTCCAATGCCGGATTTGTCTGCGATATCTTTGGTCACAATAGCCAACTCCCTCAACTCTTTGCGGGCTTTGGCATTCCGGGCGGCTTTGTCTGGCGCGGGGTCAACCTGTACAAGACCCGCCACATTCGTTGGATTGGCGCAGATGGCACGGAACTCCCCTGCTACCGCTTTGGCAAGGTGGGCTATTGCTCCTACGCGATACAGGTGCGCCACGCCTCCTTTGGCACCCATCGCCCCTTTGACAAGGAACTGCACAGCGCCGAATTGGAAGCCTACCTGCAAGAGGAAGCAGCCGCCACAGAAACGGACACCATCCTCTTCTTCGACGGCTGCGACCACCAGCCGTGGGACCAGGAAATGTATGCCCTGCTTCAGGAGCGCGCCGCCCAAGAGGATGCCTCCTTTGAATTCGTGCATACCTCCCTGGACGATTATCTCGCCGAGATGCTCCCCCAGGCAGACCGCATCAGCACCGTGCTGCGCGGCGAACTGCGCGAACCGGCCCGCTATCACGGCGACCTGGACGGCCACTGGCTGATCCCTGGCGTGCTATCCAGCCGCGTCTGGATCAAGCAGGATAACGCCGAGTGCCAGACCCTACTCTGCCATTGGGCCGAGCCATTCGGCGCGCTCGCCCACACCGCTCTGGGCACAGAATACCCCCAGGGCTTTTTGAACGTGGCCTGGAAATGGCTGATCAAGAACCACCCCCACGACTCGATCTGCGGGTGCAGCATCGACACCGTCCACGAAGACATGAAGTTCCGCTTCAGCCAGTGCCGAAACATCGCCGACCGCCAGACCATCGAAGCCACCACCAGGATCGCGGCCAGCGTTAGCGGCGAACTGGAGGACGAGGCCCTGCGCGTGGTCGCTTTCAACCCGCTCACCAGCCCCTTCCAAGAGACCGCCGAGCTTACCGTGCGTCTCCCCAAGGACTGGCCCATGTTCAACGAGTTCTTTGGCTTTGAGCCGAAACCCGCCTTCCGCATCTATGGCCCCGACGGGGTCGAGATTCCCTACCAACGCATCGCCCAGGCCATGAACCGCGTTCGCGGCCACGAGATTACCGTCAGCGCGCCGCTGCAAATCCCGCCCACCGGATACACGGCGCTCACCGTCCGCCGAGGCGAGCCGGGCAAGCCCACCCGTTACCCGGAGGTTCCGGGCCTCGCAACCAGCGAGCGCTCGATGGCTAACGAGTATCTGGACGTCACCATCGAGTCCAACGGCACGCTCACCGTCACTGACAAGCGCACGGGCAAGACCTACAGCCGCCTGCTCACCTTTGAGGAATGCGCGGACATCGGCGACGGCTGGTATCATGGCCCCGCCGTCAACGACCAGGTCTTTGCATCCACCGCCTGCCAGGCAGACGTCGCCCTGGTGCACAATGGCCCCATGCTGACCACCTTCCGCATCCGCACTACCATGCGCGTGCCCGATTCGTTCCACTTTGATACCATGACCCGCGCCGACACCTTTGTCGAAATGACGCTCGATAGTACCGTCAGTCTGCGCCCTGGAACGGATCGCATCGAGGTACAAACCACTGTACACAATACCGCCGACGACCATCGCCTGCGTGTGCTGTTCCCCAGCGGCGCCGATACAGCAACCTATCTCGCCGACTCGCCCTTTGACGTCGTGGAGCGCCCCATTGCCCTCCGCGCCGACAACCACCTCTACCGCGAGCTAGAGGTCGAGACCAAACCGCAAGAGAGTTGGACCGCCGTGCACGACGCCAATCGCGGCCTGGCTGTGCTCAGCACTGGCCTGCTGGAAACCGCCGTGCGCGACCTGCCCGAGCGCCCCATCGCGCTGACCCTGTTCCGTGGCACGCGCCGCACCGTGGGGACCGACGGCGAGCCGAACGGCCAACTGCGCGGCACGCTGGTCTTCCGCTACTGGATCGTGCCCCTGACCGGAGCGCCCGACCGCCTGCATCTGTTCACGCTCGCCAAACAACTCGCGGCAGGGCTACGTACCGTGCAGCTTTCAGCCTCCGAAATTGGCTATCAGCGCGTAGGCAACGTCCCCGCCACGGCGGGCTTTGTGCAGGTCGAGGGGCCAGGGGTCGTCACCAGCCTGCGCTACGTGGGCGAACGCCTGGAAGTGCGTCTGTTCAACCCGACCACCGAGGACGGACAGGCCACCGTGCGCTTCCTGCAACCTGAACTCACCGCCCGATTCGGCACATTCCAGAGCGTCAACCTGGAAAGCGTCCCCTTGGGCGAGCCGCAGCCCTGCCAGGATGGCGCAGCCACCGTGCTGCTACATCCCAAGCAGATCGTTACATTGAGCTTTGCCTGATTGATCGTCTGTTGATCGGCTGCACCCGGCTCGCCCCCTACCGCGCGAGCCAGGTGCAGCCACCTTTGCCCACGTGCTGCAACGCAACAAACGGGCGACCATCACACACACAAGAGGGTATCTGCATGGGACAAGACGGGAAAAAGCTGGCACTCGACGCCTTGCGCGGCATCGCCGCCGAGCGCATCCCTGTGGGGCCGCTCACTTGGGGCTATGAATACCTCTGGAAAATCGCCGGGCTGGAACCGTGGCAACTGGCCTGCGGCGGCAGCGAGACCTGGCACCGGGCGCACATGGCAATGCTAGAACGCCATGACGTGGATGTTCTCTGGTACGAAGGGGCGGGCAACGGCCCGGAAGAGCCAACCCTGCTAGACGAGACCAGCCGCGAATGGGTCATCCGCGACAATAACACGGGCCACACCTATGGCTTAATGAAAGACAGCCTCGCCCTGTACGAACTGGAAGATGGCCCCCACATCCACATCGGCACCACCGAAACCAGCCGCGCCATTTCTTCCCGCGAAGAGGCAGACGAGCGCATTCCCCCGTTCCAGGGCTGGGGCAGCATATACCTGGACGGCCTGCGGCGGCTGATCGCCGAGGTCGGCGATCGCGCTCTGATATTGCCCCATCACTCGCCCGGATATATCATTGGCTGCTACGAGTTCGGCTTCCAGGCCGCCATGGAAACGATGCTCTCTGACCCCGAGTTGTTCTTTTACGTCTGCGACCGCTTTGCCGAGGGAGACCAGCTTCGCATGACCGAGTGGGCTGCAGCGGGCGCGGAGGCCGTCTATATCGCCGACAGCTGGGCCTCTTGCGACATCATCTCCCCCCGCATGTTTGAGCAGTTTGCCCTGCCCTACCAGCGTTCCATCACCGAGGCCGCCCATCTCGCGGGCCTGCCCATTATCCTGTGGAACGTGGGCGACGTGCTCCCCATCCTGGACCTGGAGGCATCCCTACCCGTGGACGCTTTCGCCATCGAGCAGCCCCGTAAAGGCGTTGACCTGACCATCGCTAGCTTGCGCCCCGTGTTCGGCTCCAACCGCTGCCTCATGGGCAACGTCGACTCGGAAGACCTGCTCCGCCGCAACAACCCCGACGAGATCAAACAGGCCGTAGCCGACCAGATCAGACAGTCGGGCCAGGGAAACCCCTTCATCGTCAGCACCGGCAGCCCCCTGCCCAGCAACACCGAGCCAGCAGCAGTGGACGCGATGATCCAGGCAGTCCGCACATTCCATTTCTAGGAGACATTCTTGCATGCACTCTCGCGAACGCGTACAACGTGCCATCCATTTCCAGGGGCCAGACCATATCCCCCACTACCTGCCGGACGGCAAGCCCAACGACATTCTGTGGCTGTGGCTTGATCGCCCTCCCGCCATCCAACCCTGGACACAAGTGGGCAACATCCGCCGCCAGATCGACGCGTGGGGTGTCGTCTGGGAGAGCGCCTCAGAGGGCAGCTTTGGTGAGGCCCGGAAATGGCCTATCGAAGACATTACCCGGCAGGCCGAATACCAGTTCCCTGACAACAACAACCCCCAGTACTTTGTCGAACCGCGCCAACTCATCGAGGAGAACAACCGCTCTGCCAACCCCAAATACTGCCTCGGCGTGATGCCCTTCAGTTCACTGAACGAGGGCACCCATAACATCATGGGGCTGCAAAATATGTTCGCCGCATACTATGAGCACCCGGACGACCTCAAGGGCCTCATCAGCCGCCTGGCCGAACATCAGCGCGAGTCTATTCGCATGTTAGCCGACATTGGTTGCGACGGCGTCATGGGCTATGACGACTGGGGCCTGCAAGATCGCCTGATGGTGCGTCCTTCCATCATCGAAGAGTTCTTTATGCCCCACTATCGCCGCAACTGGGGACTGGCCCACGAGTTGGGCATGGACGTCTGGTTACATTCCTGCGGCTATACCATCGACATCCTGCCGCTCTTCGTCGAGGCTGGCCTCAACGTCGTCCAGCTGGACCAACAAGAGAACATGGGCCTGGAGGCGCTCGATGCGCGTCTGGGCGGCAAGCTGGCCTTTTGGTGTCCCGTGGATATCCAGCAAACCATGATTCGCGGTTCTGTGCAGGACGTGCGCGCCTATGTGAAGCGCATGATAGACACGCTCGGCAACCATAACGGCGGGCTGATCAGCATGGCTTACAGCAGCCCCGAAGCCGTCGAACATACCCAGGAGAAAATAGACGCCATGTGCGCGGCATTCCGCGAGTACGGCGTCTACTGAACGCCTGAAATCGCGCTTGGCCGATTCGATCACATTACATGACGAATACAAGCCGGAGGGCCTATGCCCGTAGACAACCTGCATGACTATCTCGCCAGGCTCGAGTCGCTCATAGACCTGGAACACGTGCATCAGACAGACGACCTGCAACGCCGCGCCTTTGCCTTCGAGCCGGTGGATCACATCCCCACCATCATCCACTATCCCGTGCCAGACGACGAATGGCCCGCTTTCGGCTTTCTGGACATCTTTGACGACCAGGAAAAGATGCTCCTGCACGAACTGGGCGATGTCTATGCCGGAGCCAAGATCAAGGACGATCGGCTTTTCGGCATCCGGGCCAACTATGGCACGGGTATCATCGCTTCCATGTTCGGCTGTCGCACCGTCACGTTCGAGGACTCGCTGCCCATTGGTCTGGCCGTCGAGCCAGACCAGCTCGCCCGCATCCTGGAAGAGGGGGTGCCCGACCTGCGCGCCGGGCTGGCAGGCCGCGCGTTGGACACAGTGGCCTATTTCCGCGAAACCCTGCGCCCCTATCCCAAACTCTCCCAGGTGGTCGGCTCGCAAATGTTGGACATCCAGGGACCGTTTGACAACGCCAGCATCATCTGGGGCTCTAGCATCTACCTGGCCTTTTTCGATGCCCCGGACAAATTGCGGCGTCTGCTACAGATTGTGACCGATACCATCCAGCAACTCACGCAACGACATCGCCAGGTAGATGGCTGCCCATCCACCGAACATGGCGGCGCGTGGCATCATCTCGGGGGGCTGTGCGTTCGCAACGATTCTTCCATCAACCTCAGCGGGCCACAGTACGAAGAGTATGTCAAACCTTTTGACACCCAACTGCTCGCCGACGTGGGTGGCTGGATTCACTTCTGCGGCAACGCCAAGCAATGGTGGCCGCGTCTGCTCGACATCCCCGGCCTCAAGGGCCTCAACCCCTACCAGGGCGAGTTCTATGACCTGTATAGCATGTTCGAGCGTTGCGAGGCGGCCCGCGTGGCTATCGTCCAGTGGACTGTGCCCATAGCTCCCCGCTGCCGCGAGCGTATCCGCACGGGCTTTTCCCGCATCTATTTCGCGCGCGATTTCGAGGACGCTCTCCGCGCCAAGGAAAGGCTATATGCCACCGGCCACGCCGACGCATAGGTTCCGAGGCCGCGCCTGCGTGAGAATGTCCGGCCGTTGACGCTATCTCATTGCCCGGCTACACTATGCTCAGATCTCATATCGCCATACTAGAGGAGGCCATCCATGCCAGCCCAGGCTCAAGCCAAGATCAAACGATTGCGCCAGGCCCTCTCCCATCAAGAAGCGGACCGCGTTCCCGTGGGCGAGTCATTCTGGACCGGCTTTTTGCTGCGCTGCAAGGAGCTATGGGGACAGGATTTCGACCCCTATCGCGCCTTTGACCTCGACTATATCATCATCACCCCGAACATGGACCCTCGCATTCAGCCCTTTGAGATCATCAGCCAGCAGGGGGAGGATATCGTGGTCAAGACGGGGTTTGGCGCTACCATTCGCCGCTCCGGCGTGCTGCCCATGCCCCACTTTGAAGCCTTCTCCGTCGAGCGTCCGGAGGAAATGCTCACCTTCCCCTTTGACGACCCTGCCGACCCGCGCCGCTTTTACCAGGGAGGCGACGACCAGCTCAACGGCGTAGGCGATGCCCTCACGCGCAATATCCCTCCTTGGGACGAGCGCCTGCAAGCATATGTGGACGATTTCGCGGTGTTTGGCTCAGTCTGCGAACCATACGAATATCTGTGGCGCATCATCGGCACGTCCAACGCCCTTCTGTGGATGGCCGCCGAGCCAGAGCTGTTCGCTGCGTTCGTCGAACGAGTGGGTGAGTTCCTCTACCAGTTCGCCGTCGCCCAAATCGAGGCCGCCAAAGGACGCCTGGCGGGCATGTATATCTGGGGTGACGTCGCCTATCGCAATGGCATGTTCTTTAGCCCCCAGCGTTGGCGCGAGTTGTTCAAGCCTCACGTCAAACGGCTGATTGACCTGTGTCACCAGCACGACCTGATGACCATCTATCACGGCTGCGGCAACGCCAGCCCCATCTTTGACGACCTCGCAGAGATTGGGCTAGACGGCTATAACCCACTGGAAGCCAAAGCCGACCTGGACGTCGTCAAGCTCAAGCCACTATACGCGGGCAAACTCGCCTTTGTCGGCAACATCGACGTGCGTATCCTGGAGGAAGGCGACCCCGAAGCCATCCGCCAGGAGGTACGCTACAAGCTCCAGGCCGCCAGGGGCGGTGGCTATATCTTTCAGTCGGACCATTCCATCACCAGCAACGTTGACCCAAGAAGCTACAAGCTGGCAATCGACACATTCCGCCAACTAGCAAGCTATCCCCTGAATCTGTAACCCATCGCGCATGTAGCAAGGAGGTTCCTCATGCAACGCTATGGTATGCTAATCAAGGTCAAACCGGATAGGCTGGAGGAATACAAGCGTCTACACGCCGCCGTCTGGCCCGAGGTGCTGCGCACTATCCAGGAATGCAACATCCGCAACTACTCCATCTACTACGGAGAAGGGTACCTTTTCAGCTACTATGAATACGTCGGCGACGATTACCAGGCCGACATGGCCAAGATGGCGGCAGACCCGGCGACACAGCGCTGGTGGGCGGTCTGCAAGCCCTGTATGCAACCGCTCCAAGGCGCCGAAGAAACCTGGTGGGCTGTCATCGAAGAGGTCTTTCACATAGACTAGGCTTCGCCCAAACTGGTCGCGCAGGGCTGCACAGAGGGCAGCAATACCTTCGTGGCAGCCCCAATAGAAGCGCCCCACGTACACCAACAGGAGGCCATACGACCCCATGCCCGACAAACGCCAGCCCAAGAAAGACCTTTTCGCAGCCATCGCCGTTCGCGATGACAGCGACCCGCAGCCCATCAGCTTGCGCCAGGAAGCCCTGACGGAGCCTCTGCCGCCCGACTTAACGCCGCGCAACCTGCCCGTCACCCCACACGACCCGCAGGCCGCTTTCACTCCCGCGCCCAAGCTGGACGACGCCCAAAAGCTGCAAGCCGAGTTGGAGCGCCAGCGCGCCATCTATGCGCCTTTTCTCCGCAACCTGGCCCCAGCGCCCGAACAGACGCGCATCACCGTCCCCCTGGACGAGTTCGACTGGCGCTTGCAAACCGACGCCGATCTTGCCGATTTCGGCGCGACCCTGCGCGGCGCAGGAGCGTGGCAGCAGGTCCGCATTCCGCACTATGGAGGGCCGCTGGGCCGGGCCACCGCCTACTACCGCACGACATTCACCGTGACCGAGGAGATGCGCTCCCTTGGCGCGCTATTCGTTTGCTTCAAGGGCGTGGACTATCGGGCGCACGTATTTGTCAACGGCACTTACCTCGGCTCGCACGAGGGCTTTTTCGCCCCCTTTGAGTTCGATTTCACCCGGGTGGTTCGCATTGGGGAAAATGCGCTCCTGGTGCAGGTCGAGAACGACGCCATCTGCATGGGCAACGAGTCTTGGGGCGAGAATGGAGAACTGTACGAGGGCGACAAGATTTACGCCGCCACTGGCCCCGGCTATGACGATCCGGTGGATGGCTGGCATCATTGCCCGCCGGGCATGGGCATCTATCAGGACGTTTCCATCGAGGCCCGCGCCCCGATCCATATTCACGACATCTTTGTGCGACCCAATCTCGCAGCCGCCTCAGCGGAAGCCTGGATTGAGGTGTACAGTTGCCATACGCTGCGCCATGACATCTCTATAGAGCTATCGCTGTTCGGCCAGAATTTTGAAGAGACTGTCTTTCAGGACGAACGCTACGAACTGGCTGGCCCGGCAGGCCCTACCCTCAACTACTACCGGCTGCCATTCGAGATCCCCAACCCTCGCGTCTGGGAGCAGGACACCCCCTGGCTCTACCAGCTTCAGGTGCGCCTGCTGGACGAGCACGATCAGACGCTCGACATAGCCACCCGCCAGTTCGGGATGCGCTCCTTCCACATGGACGAGGAACACGAACCCAAGGGCCGCTTCTACCTCAACGGCCAGGAGATTCGACTGCGCGGCGCAAACACGATGGGCCACATGCAGCAGTGCGTCATCAAGAAGGATTGGGACCAACTGCGTGACGACATCCTGCTGATGAAAATCTGTCACCTCAACTTTTTCCGGCTCACCCAGCGCCCGGTGCAGTCCGAAATCTATGACTACTGCGACCGCCTGGGCATGTTGACGCAGACAGACCTGCCGCTTTTCGGCGTGTTGCGCCGCAACCAGTTCGCCGAAGCCGTCCGCCAGGCCGGAGAGATGGAACGCCTCGTGCGCTCCCATCCCTGCAACATCATGGTCACCTACATCAACGAGCCTTTCCCCGAAGGTCACGGCAGCCTGCACCGCCAGCTTTCGCGCGAGGAGATGGAGAGCTTTTTCACCGCCGCGAACCAGGCTGTGCTGCTCGCCAACCCCGACCGCGTCATCAAGCCCGTGGATGGCGACTATGACCCGCCCGGCCCCAGCCTGCCAGATAACCACTGCTATTGCGGCTGGTACAACGGCCACGGCGTTGACCTGGGCAAGCTGCACAAGGGCTTTTGGCAAAAGGTCAAGCCCGGCTGGTGCTATGGCTGCGGCGAGTTTGGCGCAGAGGGTCTGGACCCCGTCGAGGTCATGTACAAATACTATCCCAAGGACTGGCTGCCCGCGTCGCCCACCGAACAGAGCGACTGGACGCCGGACAGCATCCTCAAGGCGCAAACGGGCCGCTTCCATTACCTCTGGTTTGACACCCAGCACACGCTCGCCGATTGGGTCGAGGCCAGCCGCAACCATCAGGCGTGGGTGACCCGCTTGATGACCGAAGCCTTCCGACGGGATAGCCACATGGTCTCGTTTGCCATTCACCTGTCCATTGACGCCTTCCCCTCCGGCTGGATGAAGACCATCATGGACGTGGACCGCCAGCCCAAGCCTGCCTACTTTGCCTATCGCGAGGCGCTAACCCCGCTGATGGCAAACCTGCGCACGGACCGCTTTGCCTATTTTGCCGGGGAAGAGATGCAACTGGAAGCATGGGTCTGCAACGACCTGCCCACCGCCCCATCCGCCGCAACGTTGCACTACCAGCTAGAAATGGGCGGGCAGGTGCTTCTGGCGCAGCGCGCCCCGGCCACAGTCCCCGTGTCAGGCAGCGCATTCCAGGGCTATCTCCCGTTCACCGCGCCCAACGTCCAGGCACGGACGCCCGTCACAGTGCGCCTCGCTCTGCTGGATGAGCAGGGGCAGGTGCTCCATGACACATCCCTGACGCTGGACGTCTTTCCAAAGCTCGCGGTGACCAAATCCCCTA
>JAAYXX010000475.1 GCA_012515695.1 Chloroflexota bacterium | reverse complement strand
TGGGCACACTGGCCCATACTGCCAACGCCCACAAAACCAATTCGTACTTGCATAGATGCCTCCACAGAATGCGATTAAGGGTTCAATGGATACTTGCCATATTTCTGCACCGCCCGCGAGAGGGCGAGAGCATTCTCCGGTAGCACATAACCCGCCAGGCTGTTGCCGCTGGTAACGATATACCCGCCACCCGGCCCCACGTCTCGAATCAATTCCCGCACCTCTTGCTCGACATCGGCGGGCGTTCCCATCCCCAGGATGTTCAGGTCTACATTACCCAGCAGGCACACGCGCTTGCCATAGTCGCGCTTCATGGCGCGAATGTCCATTGCGCCTTTTTCATTGGGATGTATCCCGGCGATCCCCAGGCTCAACAGATCATCGAGCAAGGGCAGCATGTTGCCATCGCTGTGAATCACCCAGGGCAGGGTGATCTTGTTTGCGACGCGACGAAAGCGAGGCATAACCAATTCGCGGAATACACGGGGGGAGAAAAACGGGGCCGTTTTGAAGGCCATGTCGTCAGTCGAGATATAGACATCGAACCCCATCTGGCAGACCCGTTCGGCCACGACGACAGACCAATCGAAATAGCGGTCGAGCACCGCCTCGACAAAGGGCAGGTTCTCGCTCAGCGCGACGCTGAACGCTTCCAGGCCCATGCTCAACATGGCGGGAAAGATGCCCACCCGTGTGACGAAACAGTTGGCGTATGGGCCATCGTGGCCCGCCTCATCTTTGCGCTTGAGAAATTCTTCTGCCCCAGCGTACAGAGCATCGTCATACGGGTCGGGCAATTCCAGCATGGACAACTGCTCTTCAGATTGGATCATCCCCTCGCCGTAGAACAGCCGCCCATCCATCCCCGGCACTTTGGCCGCATAGACCGGAGCGCGCAGCACATAGCACAGGTTATCCAGCTTGAGCCGGTCCGCAATGGCCCTGGCCTCGTCAATGCTGTAGGTGTTTGCCTCCAGGTTGGCCGCCTGGCTGGCGGGCGTGCCCCAGCCCATCAGCTTTTTCGCCAACGCCCGGTCCACCCCCAGTTCCAGGTAAGGTACGCGATCCGGCTGCTCTCTGCGTAACGCCGTGAGAATCCTTTCGCGCGAGGTCATTGTTCATCTCCTCTAGGAAATGATAGTTGACGATGAATAGACAGCCCATTGGCGCAGACCCGTATTGCTCACTGGAATGCCCGCATTATAGCCCGCCTACGTAGCTACTGCAAGCATGTCAATGTCTCGAAATGCGCTTGCGCGTGACAACTGTTATTGATTGATTACAATATCAACGTATCTATCCGAACGGATGCAGGGCAACTCGAACTGCATCCCCCGATAGTGAGACAGGAGGTTAATATGCTGTGGGGTATCGTGTCATGGCTCGTCATTGGAGCCTTGGCGGGCTGGGTAGCCAGCTTGATTACCGGCACAAATGATCGCCAAGGATGCCTGCTAGATATCGTAGTTGGTGTCGTTGGGGCGTTCATCGGCGGCTTGATCTGGCAGCTCCTAACCGGCGAACCCGTCGCCATTGGCTTCAACATCGGCAGTTTCTTGATCGCCGTGTTGGGTGCTGTTATCCTGCTGCTCATCGTCAATCTCATTCGCGGCAAAAGATAGCGCATCGCACCAGATAACAGGGCCGTTCGGGTACCTGTGACTGGCCCAGTTTTGCGGCCAGATCACTCTCCCAGTCACAGGTACGCGGCAATCACCGACACTACCCTCCCTCAACAGCCAGATAAACACTCTCCTGACTATCATCCACCCAAAGGAGCATATCATGCGAACTGTCACCATCGCTACGAAAGGCCCCCGCCAGTGGCAGGGGATTCCCGCGATTGAACGGGCGGCCAATGGTCGCTTGTGGGCCGCCTTTTTCAGCGGCGGGCCACAGGAGCCTGATACGGAAAACTATGTCCTGCTCACCACCAGCACAGACGATGGCCTCACCTGGTCCGACCCGGCGGCTATCGTTACGCCTCCCGGCGCTACGCGGGCCTATGATCCGGCGCTCTGGCACGACCCGTCCGGGCGGCTCTGGCTGTTCTACAACCAGGCCAACCTGGAGACGTCCGAATTTGCTGTGTGGGCCATGACCACCGACAATTCGAGCGACGCCAGCCCGACCTGGAGCGCCCCCCGGCGCATCGAAATCGCCGCCCCCTTTGCTTTTCGCCTCAACAAGCCCACCGTGCTGACCACCGGCGAATGGCTGCTGCCCGTGACCTGGGCACGCCAGGCGCCCGCCGCCTGGTTCGCCGGGGATCAACAGATTCAAGGGGTCGCCATCTCGACAGATGCCGGAGCGAGTTGGACGCTGTACGGCGGCGTGCAAGCGCCCAGTTGGGCGCTGGAAAACATGATCGTCGAGCAGCGCGACGGGCGCTTGTGGATGCTGATTCGCACGGGGAGCGGAGTGCTGTGGCAGAGCTTTTCTGAGGACCGGGGCCGCACCTGGAGCGAGGCGTCGCCCACCGATATCGTCAATCCGGGCGTGCGCTTTTTCATCCGGCGGCTCGCCTCGGGGCGGCTGCTGCTCATCAACACGCCAGACCCGCGCCAGCGGTGCACCCTGTACGCCTATCTCAGCGACCCGCAAGATGACACGGCGTTCGGGCGCGGGCTACTGCTCGACCCCAGGGACAAGGTTTCGTATCCCGACGCCATCCAGGCTTCAGATGGCACCATCTATGCTATCCACGACTGTGACCGGCATGGCCCCGGCGAGATCATCTTGAACGTGTTCACGGAAGAAGAGATTTTGGCCGCCGAGAACAGCGGCAACTAGCCCTAGCCCAATCAATCACTCACCCGCGCACGCCCTCGACGGTGACGCGTAATGCACGAGCCGTCACCGAGAGCGTGCGCGGGTTTTGCACGCTACTGGTTACGCTTTTTGCAGTTCTATGGCCTGGCCGCAATAGTCGCACTGGACTGAAGCGATCCCGCGCACGCGCCCGGCCTGGCTGATCGAAGCGCCACAGAACGGGCATTTGGCCGGGACGGTGTACTCTGGCACGGGTGGCGCGCCACCGACCCGGTCGCTCGCTATCTCGCCGGTCTGGCAGCGCAAAAGCAGGGCGCGCCAGGTATCCGAGTCGGTATCTAGCTCAAACTGGGCTTCGGCGATGCGCGACCCACGGCGCGGCACCACCGCCAGCATCTCGCGCTTGAACACCAACGCCTTGCGCGCCTCGCTGGCGTCAATCCGCTCCAGGTCAGACAGCGCCGCCTCCCAACTGACCTCTTTGACCAGCTCGGATTCGGTGGTGATGAACAGGAACTTTTTGCGGGCTACCTTTTCCCGCCGCTCAAAGACCATGCGCTGATCGGTCAGGAAGAGAATTCCCTCGGTGCGCTCGTCCTTATCCCCCGTGCGCGCCTCGGTAGCCGCCACCAGCCCCTCGCCCGCGTTAAGGGCAAAAGTCGCGCCAGCCAGCCATTCCAGGATACGCTCGCACCCCTTGATCTCGTTTCCCACGGCCTCCAATTCATCGGCCAGTTCGTCATAAACGTTCTCTACAGCCTCCTGAGCGGCGCGCACGCGCCGTTCGACTGCCGAGAGCTGGCTTTCGACCCGGTTGATCGTGGGCTGCGCGGTGGTCAGAGGGCGCATCCTGAGCGGTTGCAGGCGGCGAACAGCCTCGTCAGCGCGATTCACTTCAGGGCGCAGGAGAACCGCCTGATGCTCTAGCGTCCTGATGGCCTGGGAGCGCACGGGTTGCCAGTGTTGCGCCAACTGCCCTAGTTGTTCCTCCAGGTGGCTCTTGTAGACATAGCCTCTTGTGCGTAGTTGGGCCACTTGTTGCGGCAGCCGAGCGAGCAGAGCATCTATCTCACCGAGCCGATCACGTTGGCTATTGAGCAAGGCGTTCTTGTGCAATTCACCGAGACGCCATTCCATGCGACTGATTGCCGATGCGGCGGTTTCCTGTTCCATGCTATTCGCTCCATTTTTCGGGTGGTATGATGATAGCCAGAAGCGGCTTGACGATATGACAACGATGTGAAACGCGCCGAACGGCAGCGTGGGACTATTATGCAACGCAGCAGAACGGTGTCAAGCGAGAACCGGCTCCATCCAGGCCCAAGTTGGAGTGCCCAGCATATGCCGCTCACCGCTGCCAGCCGAGCACGGCGTCAACCATCGCCCGGTACTGCGGGAAGCAGCGTTCTCCCGCGCCGTAAATGTACGGCGACGCCGTGGGCGAGACGATCAGCCCCCGCCCGTCATCAAAGGCCGCGGCAATCAGCGCCTCTGTCTCCTGCCGGACAAACTCGGGGGTCTCTTCATACAAATGCTGGATGGGGATATTTCCCTCCAGGCAGATGCGCCCGCGCGCAGCCTCCTTGGCCTGCTGCGGGGTGATATCGCCGTGGGGCGGGGCCTCGAACGGGTGCAGCACATCCACGCCCATCTCCAGGAAGCCGTCCATCACCCGGCGGATGCTGCCGTGGCAATGGATATGCACCCGCCCGCCGCTATCGTGAATCAGGTCGAGCAGCGGCTTGTCATAGCGCACATTGAAATCATGGAAATCGGCGGGGCCGTGCAGCGGCGGCACAATATACTCCTCCCCCAGCATGGAGAAAAACGGCCCCACGCCCCGCGCCAGCAAGAACCGCAGCAAGGCCAGCGTGCGCTGCATCTCGCGCTCACACAGGGCGTGCAGCACGTCCCGGTCGGTGACAGACAGCAGAGCAAACATCTCCGAGCCGCACAACTCGGCAACAAACCCGGCGGGGTTGAACCCCAGCGACACGTCTACAATCCCCCGCTCGCCTACCTTGCGGTCCAGCGCAAAACAAGGCTCGACATCCCCGCCAATCTCTGGCATGGGCAGCGACAGATACGCCAGAGCATCCTCCCGGCTTTTGATCAAGTAGGTCTGGCTCAACCCCGGCTGGCCCTTTAGCCCCACCAACTCGGTGGCCTGCAAATCCCCGGCGGGCGTGTGCAGCGTGGTGACGCGCTGCGCGAAATCGGCGGACCACGGTTCGACGGTGCGCGTCGTCGGATAAGGGCTTTCCAGCGCCCGCGCATTCCACCCCAACTTTAGCTCAGTGTGCGCCTCTAGATAGGCCCGCAGTCGATCGTAGCTGGGGTCGTTGGAAGGGAATCCCGTGCGGCTGTATACCCCTGGCCGGTCCATCTCCTCATGCATATAGGCTCGTCGTAATCGCTCGCGTGCGTTCATGTCGTCCCTCCCAATACAGGGTTCAGAGGCGGACAGGTAGCTGCGCCTTGGACCGCCGGCTTCCAGCCGGCATAATTGCAAGCCGCCAAGGATGGCCAATGGCGCTAACATTTGATTGTCACGGCCAGCAGATCCGCCTCACCACACTCACCCCCGGCTGTACCCAGCCGCCCGGCATGCATGCCG
>JAAYXX010000474.1 GCA_012515695.1 Chloroflexota bacterium | reverse complement strand
CTGTTCGGTTCGCTCGAATCGGTTACTGTCCAGGTGCTTCCCTGCTTCCGCCTCGCGCGATGGATGCGCTGCACGGGGGTAGGGAGTATTTGCTTTAGACATGGGAGTTATGATACCATAAATGGCAATTGACTGCAAAACCACCGGCAGGAGACATTTCATGAACGAAGGTTCTGCGTTGGGGAAAATCGAGGTGTCGCCCAGGGCCATCGCCAGCATCGCCAGTGAAGCTGTGCTGCGTTGCTATGGTGTGGTCGGAATGTCGGCTACCACCCTGCGAGATGGTATTGCCGAGATTCTCCAAGTAGACAGCTATCACCGGGGGGTAGAGGTCAAGGTTGACGATACCAAGATTACCATTGACTTGTACGTAGTGATCGAATATGGCACGCGCATTTCTGAGGTGGCCCATAATGTGATGGAGAGCGTCAAGTTTGGCGTTGAGAGGGCGCTCAACATGCCCGTTGCCGAGGTGAACGTTCACGTCCAGGGACTACGCATTAGCAGCGACGATTAAGGACAATCCTAGCGGTGCCCAAAACCTTTTGCGGAGGTACAGTGGCTTGGTTACCAATTTCACTTCCCATAATCTGGGAGACGAGCGCGAACAAGAGGTCTCTTCGTCTGGCCCAACACTAGACGGAGAGGATATCTTGGATGGAGACCACCTGCTGCGCTGTCTGAGGACAGCCAGCGCGTGGCTCGACGCGCACGCCGCCCAGATCAATGCACTCAATGTTTTTCCCGTGCCTGATGGGGATACGGGCACGAATATGTCCTTGACCATGCGCGCTGCCCTGGATGAGGCGGGTAGTGGCCCTTATTCCGCTGTGTCAGATGTGGCTCGTGTGGTGTCACACGGGGCGCTGATGGGTGCGCGTGGCAACTCGGGCGTGATCCTTTCCCAGTTATTACGGGGATTTGCCCGCGCCTTGGATGGCAAGGATGTATTGACTCCTCATAGCCTGGCCGAAGCCCTCCGAGAGGCCGCGGCTACCGCGTACAAGGGCGTGATGAAGCCCGTTGAGGGGACGATCCTGACGGTGGCGCGAGAGGCCGCCCAGGCCGCCGAGCAGATCGCTGATAGCGGCGGAGATGTGCGCCAGGTTATCGAGGCTACTACACTGGCCGCAGAGGAAGCGCTGGCCCGCACGCCCAGCATGTTGCCCGTTCTGGCCGAAGCTGGCGTAGTGGACGCGGGCGGGCAGGGATTGACCATCTTTTTCCAGGGAGTCTTGCGCCATCTGCGGGGAGAGCGCGCTATACCTACCACTGTGCAGCCGACAGAGATTTCGCATGCCGAGGCTCCCAATGGCCAGTACAACTATGATACGCAGTTTATCATCATCGGCCAGGATTTAGAGCCGGAGAAAATCCGCGAGCGTATCGCCCAAATGGGGGACTCGGTGCTGGTAGTGGGAGACCGGCAGACGGTCAAGGTCCACGTACATGCAGACAACCCCGGCCAAGTGTTGGATTACGGCATCAGCCAGGGGAGCGTTACCTCGATTATCATCGAGAATATGCAGCTCCAGTACGAGCAGTTCAAGGCGAGCCGCCAGCCCGTGCCCGTTCAGCCCGCCACCGTGCGCACGAACGGCTCCAGCCAACGGCCAGCCAGCGACATCGGCGTGGTGGCGGTCGTTTCTGGGGAGGGCTTGCAGCGGGTGTTTGAGAGTCTGGGGGTTAGCGCCGTCGTCCCTGGTGGACAGACGATGAACCCCAGCACGCAGGACTTGCTCACGGCGATAAACAGCGTGGAGCATGACCAGATTATCCTGTTGCCGAATAACAGCAATATCATCCTGACCGCCCAACAGGCCAAGGAATTATCATCCAAACAGGTGCTTGTTGTCTCTACCAAGACCGTGCCGCAGGGGATCGCGGCCCTGCTGGCGTTCAACTATCAGGCCAGCCTGCAAAGCAACGCCGAGCTGATGCAAGAGGCTGCCAAGCAGGTTCAGACGGCCGAAGTGACACAGGCCGTGCGTTCTGTGCAGGTGAATGGGTTGTCCATTGCCGAGGGGCAGGTTATCGGCTTGTTGAACGACAACCTGACCACGGCGGGAGAAGATGTGTCCGCTGTTGTGTTGGACCTTCTGGAGCGCGTGCATACCGAGGAACGCGAAATCATCACCATTTACTATGGCGAGAATATTTCGGATGGGGAAGCCAGGGCACTGGCCGAAGAAATCACGGCAGCCTATCCCGACCTAGAGGTAGAAGTACACGATGGAGGACAGGCGCATTATTACTATATTATTTCCGTAGAGTAAGAGGAGTGCAACAGCTATGAGCAACGCCAGGATCGTCACCGATAGTGCGGCGGACCTAGACCCAGAGGTCATTAGAGACCTGGGCATCGTGGTGGTTCCGCATCGCATCCAATTGGGGACAGAGACATTGAGCGACGATCCCGAGCTTAGGTCAGCCGAGTTCTACAAGAAAAACGTGAAAAAGAGGGGCTTGCCTGCTCTGCTCCCTCCGAGCGCGCGCGAGTTTACCGTCGCGTATACCGAGTTGGCGCGAGAGGCCGACGAGATCGTCTCTATTCACGTATCCAGCGAGTTGGTCAATACCTATAGCATGGCGAACCAGGGCAAGCTGGGCTTTGCCGGGCGAGGGCGCATCTCGGTGGTGGATTCGGGGCTGATCTCCCGCGCTCAGGGCATCCTGGTGGAAGAGGCTGCCAGGGCGGCGATGGGGGGCGCGTCGGCTGCCGACATCATCCGGCTGGTGCGCGGCATGATGCCTCGCCTTTATCTGGCGTTCCACGTGGATAGTATCAGCCCGTTGGTTCGGTCTGGCCTTCTGCCCGCCCCGCGTCGAAACACGGAACTCTCCTCGACGCCCAAGACGCTGTTCCTGCTGGAGGAAGGGCAGGTCGTTCCCTTCCATCGGACGCGCAGCCGTGGCACGGCTACCGAGCGGCTGACCGAGTTCCTGCTCGAGTTTGTCGATTTGCAGCAGTTGGCCGTCCTGCATAGCGGCCTGGATACCACCAGGAAAGACGAGCTGGTTACGATGTTGCAGGGGCATTTCCCGCCCGAGATGATCCAGGAACACGTCTATGGTCTCGCGTTGGGCGCCTTTGTGGGGCTTTCGGCGCTGGCCGTTGTGGCATTTGAGGGATAGCACTGTTCCCATATAATCAACTCATATTGTCGTATCATTCAGGGACTGAATAGATGTCATCGGCTTACGATAAACTCAGACGCATTCTGATCTTGGAGAAGGATCAGGGGTATCGCGACCGCGCGGTGATTGGCGGGCTGGCGCGCTTTTTGGGGTACTGGCAAAAAGAGGCTCGCCGCGAGGCGCAGCAGTATGTGCCCCCCATCGATGTGGAAGAGGTGCTGCGGTCTACGAATGGCTACAGCATGCTCTCGCCACAAGAGCGGCGGCCCATCGTGGAACAGTTGCTTCACGCGCTGTCCGATGGCGCGTCCGAACCGGCTGTCCAGCATGCCCCGCCGCCACCGGCCCCAGTTGCGCCATCTCTGCAGGACGCAATCCAGGCTCCAGGTGAGCAACCGGCCCCCACGGATACAGAGCCGCCAGTTGTTCGCAAACCGACGCCCAAATCCGTGACCAGGCCCGTCGAGCACAAGGCCGCCAATAGCGCAGCCAGCCAACCGATGGCGGAGGAACCCCGCCCGGTCAAGCGCACGCGGCGGTTAGCATCAGACCGGCAGATTAGCCTCAGCGACTCGGTGACTGCCCTGAAAGGGGTCAGCACGGTCAGCGAGGAAAAGCTAGCTCGCCTTGGCATTGCGACTATTCGCGATCTGATCTATCACTTTCCCCGCCGGTACGACGACTATGGACAGCTCAAGACCATCAATCGGCTGGCCCTGGGCGACGAGGTGACGGTTGCGGGCGTCATTCGCGAAACCAAGACGCGCCGCACGCGCAGCGGCGCGCTGGTGGTCAGTACGGTCATCACGGACGGCACGGGCGCTATCGAGGCGCGCTGGTTCGGGCAGCCTCATTTGCAGGCCAGGCTCAAGGCGGGCAGGGAGCTGGTCGTCAGCGGCAAGGTGACGGACTATCTGGGGCGCCTGTATTTTGATAACCCCGAATGGGAGCCACTACAGCGGCTTTTGCTGCACACAGCCCGCCTGGTTCCCGTGTATGCGCTGACAGAAGGGGTCAAGGCTCGCTGGCTGCGCCGCCTGATGCGTACCACCCTGGATTACTGGGTTCCTCGTATCATTGACCCGATGCCCCCGGCCATTTTGCAAGAGGAAGGGTTGCTCGGTCTGGGGGCCGCCCTGGAGCAGATACACTTTCCCGACAGCCACGAGATGCTAACCAAGGCCCGCGAGCGGCTCTGCTTTGACGAGTTCCTGTTGTTGCAGTTGGGCATTCTGCGCCACCGCAAGGAATGGCGCGGGCGAGACGGGAAGGCTCTGCCCATCCCGCATGAAGACGTGGAGGCGTTTATCAGCCGGTTGCCCTTTGCCCTCACCAACGCCCAGCGGCGGGCCATAGACGAGATATTGCGCGACATGGAGCAGCCCACGCCCATGAGCCGCCTGCTGCAAGGCGATGTGGGGTCTGGCAAGACGGTGGTGGCAGTGGCCGCTATTCTGGCGGCTGTGCGTAATGGCCTACAGGCGGCGGTGATGGCGCCCACGTCCATTCTGGCCGAGCAGCATTACCACACCATCTCGCGCCTGCTGGAACCCTGGCCGGAAATCGGCTGCGAGTTGCTGGTGGGCAGCCTGAGCGAGGGGGAAAAGCGCGAACTGCAAGAGGCGGTGGCCGCCGGCGAGGTGCAGGTTGTGGTGGGCACGCATGCGCTGATTCAAGAGCGGGTCGAGTTTGACCGGCTGGGCCTGGTGGTGGTGGACGAGCAACACCGCTTTGGCGTTTCGCAGCGGGGCAGCTTGCGGGCCAAGGGTTCCGAGTTCCAGCCCCATCTGCTGGCGATGAGCGCCACGCCCATCCCGCGCACTCTGGCACTCACCATATACGGCGACCTGGACCTGTCTGTGCTGGACGAGATGCCGCCCAACCGCCAGCGCGCGCTCACGGCCATCCGCGACCGACACAGCCGCGAACGGATCTACTCTTTCATCGAGGGGCAGGTGCAACAGGGACGCCAGGCGTTCATCATCTGCCCGTTGGTGGAGGAATCGGACAAGATAGATAGCAAGGCGGCGATCAGCGAATATCAACGCCTGCAAGCAGACATCTTTCCGAATTTGCGGCTGGGGCTGCTGCATGGGCGCATGTCGCCCCAAGAGAAAGAGCAGGTCATGGCCGATTTCAAGGCCAGGCAGTTCGATATCCTGGTATCTACGGCGGTGGTCGAGGTGGGGATTGACATCCCCAACGCCACCGTCATGTTGATCGAGGGAGCGGAGAGCTTTGGGCTGGCCCAACTACATCAGTTTCGTGGGCGGGTTGGCCGGGGAGAACATAAATCATACTGCATTCTCCTTTCCGACAACCCCAATGACCAGGTGTTGGAGCGGCTGGAGATTATGGAGCAGACCAGCGACGGGTTTGTGCTGGCGGAGAAGGACCTGGAGCTGCGCGGCCCCGGCGACTTTTTCGGTGTGCGCCAACACGGCCTGCCGGAGCTAAAGGTAGCCAGCTTGAGCGACACGGCTATTCTCACCAGAGCGCGCGCTCAGGCGCTCAGGCTATTTGAGCAAGACCCCGACCTGGCGCTGCCGGAGCACGAGCTGCTGGCGACCAGCGTCCAGCGTTTCTGGATCACAGAAGAGCTGGCCTGAACGACGAGCGCGCCAGGTCGGAGCGCCGACGCTCTGGTCGGCCCTGGCCGACGGGCTTGAGATAGCCAGTAAACTGATAATGTGGAGGTTCGATATTGACAATTGCCGTCTATCCCGGGACGTTTGATCCTGTGCATTACGGGCACATGGACATCGCCCGGCGCGCTGCTCAGATTTTCCAAGAGCTGGTTGTGGGCGTGTACGATCGCCCGCAAAAGCGACTGCTCTTCTCGGTAGAAGAGCGGGTGGCTATGATGCGCGAGGCTCTGGCCGATATACCCAACATCACCGTCCAGAGCTACGGCCAATTGACGGTTGACTTTGCCCGGCGGAATGGGGCAATGGTGATCGTTCGGGGGCTGCGCG
>JAAYXX010000060.1 GCA_012515695.1 Chloroflexota bacterium | reverse complement strand
GGTTGAGGGAGTCCCTGGCAAGATCATCAAAGAGCACATTACCGACGAGGACCGCCTGGAGCGCATGGGTCTGATCCCCGCCGAGTGGGTCAAGTTTGCCGGGGAGCAGCAGGAGAAAGCCATTCGCGCCCAGATGGCGGGCGAGTAGGGCGAGTGCTTGTTGGGCCTTGCAGGCTGTTGGGATACGAGTCTTAGCAAGATAGCTCGGTAACAGCTCAGGATGGGCGGTTGAAACCGCGGCAACGTTTGCGAAACCTGCCTGCGCAGGTTCATCTGCAGTCGCCGAAGGGCGACTTTGCAAAGGTTGCCGCGGTTCAGCCGCCCATCCTCATGGCGCTCAGGCGGATTCCGGCGCGGTGGCGCTGGGGTCTGCCTGGCGGCGAGAGGGGCGACGCGCCGCGACCCACACGCCTCGCACGGTGACGGCTGTCAGCACCAACGCGCCCCCGACCAACGCCAGCGGGGCGGGGCGCTCGCCAAGCAACAGCAACACCCAGATGGGGTTGAGGATGGGTTCCAGCGTGGAAACCAGGATGGCTTCGAGGGCCGTGACCTGCTTGATGGCGTAGGTGTATAGGGCGTAGGACAACCCCAGTTGCACGACGCCCAGCAGGATCAGCGCGCCCCAGCCCTGCAAGTTGGGCGCGGGCCGCCCAAAGGCGAAGGGGATGCCCGCCGCCGCTGCCAGCAGGTTGCCCAACAGCACCGACTCGAGCGGGGCGGCGGACTTTTGCTTGCGCAGGAGCAGCGTCATCCAGGCGATGGTGACGCCGCTGGCCGCGGCCATCAGGTCGCCTACCAGGGATTGGCTGGCCAGCCCCTCGCGGAAGAACAGGACCATGCCTCCCAGTGAGACGACGATGGCTACCCAGTCTATCCAGCCGGGCTTTTCTTTCAGGAACCAGGCTCCGAACAGGGCTACATAGACCGGCGCGGTGTATTGCAGCAAAATGGCGTTGGCCGCGGTGGTCAGCTTGCAGGCGGGCACGTATAGCAGCACGGTGGCGGCATAGGCGACTGCCCCGCCGATCTGCGCCGCCGACCAGTTGAAGCGGGGCCGCCGGGCGATGATCCAGAGCAACGCCGCGGCGATGGCGCTGCGTACGCCCATAATCGCCATCGGGTGCCAGTCTAGCCACTTGATCAGCACACCGCCGGTGCTCCACAATGATGCCGCCGCAACCAGCGCGACCAGCGCTTTTCTCTTCTCCGACATGGGGCCATCCTCAGAATTCATGTTGGCGCGCCGGGGCATATCCGTCGAGGCGCGTCGTCACAGTATAGCTATTTCGCGCCGCCTGTCACAAAGCTCCTGAATGGATAGCTATTTCGGGAACCAATCCAGGCTCCTCAACGTCCAATAACCAGAGCGGTGGTTAGAAGCCATCGTCAATATACATCTCGTTATAGGAGGAGTGATATGCGTAAGCGAATGGTAGTAAGTATGGGTCTACTGATAGCACTGGCAATCGTTGTGAGTGGGTGCGCTTCTGCTGCACAAGCAGGTGGACCGCTGGCATCGGTAGCGAGTCAGACAAATGGAGAGCAAGTCACCCGCACCATCACCGTAACCGGTAGTGGTACGGCTGCTGCCGCCCCTGACGTGGCCTATGTGGTGCTGGGGGTGGAGACTATTGACGAGAGTGCCGCCAAGGCGGTGCGTGATAACTCGGAAAAGATGAACGCCATGATGGCCGCCCTGAAAGCGATGGGAATCGCTGATAAGGACGTGCAGACGAGCAGATACAATATGTGGCTGGAGCAGGAAGACAAGCCCGAAGCTCGAGTGCTGACCGATTCTCAAGAGCAGGAAGCTGCCCTGCGCTACCATGTGGTCAACCAGGTGCGTGTCACCGTGCGCGATGTCGCCAAGGTGGGCGAGTTGATGGACAAGGCGCTGCAGGCTGGCGCGAACCGGGTTGAGGGCGTTTCCTTTGGCATCGAGGATACCGACACGCTGAGTGAGCAGGCCCGTGAGGACGCCATCGCCGACGCCAAGGCCAAGGCCGATCAGTTGGCGGCTGGCTTTGGGACGAAGGTGGGCGCCGTCTACTCGGTGACCGAGTTTGATCAGGGGCGCCCTGTCGCGCTGGCCCAAGAGATTATGCCGATTATGGCCGATAGTCGGATGTCCATCTCGGCTGGCGAGATCAGCGTCAACGTGCAGGTGCAGGTGCAGTTCGAGATCGCCAAATAAGACCGACAAGCGATCTGCTATATCGAGCGGGAGCCGACACATCGGCTCCCGCTTTTGCGTGTGTGAGGCTTCCGCCTGGGACTGAATGTCCCAGGCTGCGGAAAAAGGAAACCCGTTAAAAAGGGTTTAATATATCCTAATGCTCTTTAGCGCATTTTATAATACGCTAGCCCGGCACCTTCAGTGCTGGGCGCGCATGCCGCGGCATACATGCCGCTGACGAGAGGCGCAGGCCAGCGATATCCATGTCGGGCCGCACGCGTTACGAGATCCATCATGCCTTGAACTCTATTGAAAACCCGGCTATACTGATAGAGATTGCTATCCCACGAAAGGAGGCTACGATGCGACGCTTGGTGTTGTTACTGCTCCTTGCCTGCCTTTTGCTGTTCCCATCTACCGTCCCGGAGGTGGCGGCGGAACCCGAACCAACGGTGCCTGCCCCCGAACCAACGATACCGCCCCCCACTGAGTACAAAACCTACCTACCAACGATTTTCGAAATTGCCCCTAATTCAGATTTAGTTTGTATGCCTAGGTATCACGGCGAGGATGTTAATTTCGTAAGAAACCCAACAGACCAAAGCCTAATAATCTAGTGCCCACAATCGTTATGAAGGGTCTATCAAGCCTGGAAGTTTGACTCTACCTATTCCATACATACCTCCTTACGGGGAGATTCCATACTTTTTTATAGCTGACTGTCCAGATTTATATACCCACATATCAAAAGAACCAGTTATTCAACTAGAAACCAGCCCAGTTACCAACCATTATGAGTATGAGGGAAAGCGTTGGCACGTAACCATAACAAACACAACCACCTTCACAGTTGAAAAAACTACCGTTATCAGTTACGATAAGTTCGAGAGTCGGTACCTAACGTTCCCCGACGCTCCAAAGACCATTGGACCTGGCGAAAGCGTCCATCTCAGTATCCATCATTTTGATATAGCAGGTCCTTGGGGTGATTATGAACAGGCCCTTGCCATCGGCGTAGCTCAGTAGAACTGTGGGGGCCTTTGTAGGCCCCTACATCTATCAACTTAATTGCACCCCGCAGGTAGCGTTACGCTCACTGGGAAATACTGGCTACGGTCAATCAACCCATATTTCAGACCACGCAGCACATAGTTGATGGCTGCGTACTGGGCGTATATCTGCACTCCGACATTGATCGCATATATCTTGACAAAGTTTATGCATTATGTTATTATTAGATTGGTAGGTACGATGGTGCCCAGCACACCCAGTACCTCCTGACCGGCGGATTATGAGGCTCCCTAGACGCCGCGCTGTGCCGGTCATGGTCATCGTGTTGGCCGGTCAACCCTCTGGAGACCGGCCAACCGATGGTTACACTCCTCAGAAAGCCATCACCCGCCCGCAACTGCCACCCTGGCGGGTGATGGCTCTTTTTTTGCCGCGCGCAGCCACTTGCTCACTTGGCAGCTTGACGCACACGACGTAGAATGCCCCTACAGTCTGCCACGGCATACTGCCGCCGCACCGATATAGCGAGACACTTTTACCGGAGGAAGCAGATGACCGCACCCACCTATGCTACTACCATTACGCTGCGCGATGGTCGCCAGGCCACCGTGCGACCCCTGGAAGCTGGCGATGTGGACCCCTTGACCGCCTTTTTTGTCAGCCTGTCGGCGGACACCCGCAGCCGCTATGGCCCGCACCCCTTTGATCGACCCACAGCAGAATCGCTCTGCGCGTCCATTGACAACAGCCGGATCGTGCGCTTTGTCGCCGTCCTGAACGACGGCCAGCCGGAGGCCGAGATCATCGGGTATATGATCCTCAGCCGCGAAATCTGGCCGGGCGATCGCGAGCGATATGGCGACCGGCTGCGCGAGGGCGAATGCGCCTGCCTGGCGCCGGTGATTGCCGACGCGTTCCAGAATCAGGGCGTGGGCACGTTGATGGGCCGCCACGTGGTTGCCAGCGCCCGCGAGATGGGCGTCAAGCAGCTTATTCTGATGGGCGGGGTATTGGCCTTTAACGAGCGGGCGCAGCATTTCTATGAAAAGTTGGGCTTTCGCCGCGTGGGCGAATTCTGGACCCACTATGGCGAGGACAAGCTGAACTATGATATGGTGCTCGACCTGGAATAGAGGGACTGCGCCATTGACGCGCCAAAAGAGGGTCGGCAGGTGCAGGGGTTGCTTGCCGACCATGTGTGCATAAAAAAGGGGAGGCCCCTCTTGGCTCTCCTGGGATACCTGGGGGGGAAGGATAGCCAAGCGGGACCTGACAATGCCTATTCTAGCACATTTATCTCTGTGTGACCGTCGAGTCTCTTTTGAATATATATAGAATTGCCAGGAGCACATGCCATGACCATTGCGGGTGTATATCCTCCCATTCCCACGCCATTTGATGAGCAGGGCCGCCTGCACGCCACGGCGTTGGCTGCCAACATCGAGCGGTGGGAGCAGACGGGTTTGCACGGCTATGTGGTGGCCGGTTCCAACGGAGAAAGCCCCCTGTTGGAAGCAGACGAGATCGTGGAGGCTGTGCGCGTTGTGCGGCAAACGGCAGCGCCCGACAAGCGAGTGATCGCCGGTACGGGCTGCCAGTCGACCGCGGCCACGCTGCGCCTCACTCGGGCGGTGGCCGAAGCCGGGGCCGGGCTGGCTCTGGTGATGACCCCGTCGTTCTACCCCACCCAGATGACGCCTGCCGCCCTGGTGCGCCACTATACCACCGTGGCCGATGGATCGCCCATTCCTATTCTGATCTATAACGTGCCCAAGTTCACGAACCTGAACCTGGACCCCGCCGTCGTTGCCCAGCTTGCGGCCCATCCGAACATTGTGGGGATCAAGGATTCGGCGGGCAATATCGGCCAGGTGATTGACTTGTTGCGGCTCTGCCCGCCCGATTTTGAGGTGCTGTTGGGCAATGCGCCCGCGTTTCTTAGCGGGTTGCAGGTCGGGGCAGTGGGCGGCATTCTGGCGCTGGCGAATGTGGCCCCCGCCGAGTGCGTAAAGATCTGGCGTCTGGTGCGTCAGGGGCGCGACGCCGAGGCCCGCGAGATCCAGTTCCGGCTGATGGCGCTGGGGAAGGCGGTCACGGCGGGGTATGGCGTCCCTGGGCTGAAGGCTGCCCTGGACGAACTGGGCTATTACGGCGGCCCGCCGCGCCCGCCGTTGCTCCCTGCCGATGCGTCGGTGCGCGAGACGATCCGGCGGATTCTCGTCGAGGCGCGGGTATAAGTCCGGGCACGTTGGGTGGCAGTCGCCGGATAGATCAGGGTACGGCGATTCCGCCATCCAGGGCTATCACTGTATGCACAGAAGGAGCTTGCGATGCGACTGGAGAACAAAGTGGCTATCGTCACCGGCGGGGGGCGCGGCATCGGGCGAGCCATCAGTAAGCACTTTGCGGCTGAAGGAGCCAGGGTCGTCGTGGCCCAACGTGACCAAGCAAGCGGAGAGGCAACCTGCCAGGAGATTCGGGAGGCGGGAGGCGAGGCGCTTTTTGTGCAAACGGACGTAGGACGGAGAGAGGATGTCGAGCAGATGGTCGCCGAAACCGTGCGGCAGTTCGGCACGGTGGACATCCTGGTGAACAATGCGGCGGTCCTGGGCGAGAATGGGCATTTTCTGGACGTCTCGCCGGATGCCTGGGCGCGCGTGATCCAGGTCGGCTTGACCGGGGCTTTTAATTGTGGGCAGGTGGCCGCACGCGTCATGGCCAAAGGGCGTGGGGGCGCGATCATCAATATCAGCTCTACGAGCGGGATGATCCCCCAGCCACGCTGCTGTGCCTATGGGGCGACCAAGGGCGGCATGGAGGTGCTGACCAAGAGCATGGCCGTGGACTTGGCGCCCTACAATATCCGCGTCAACACTATCGCCCCCGGCCCCATTCAGTCGCACGCCCCAGACGATGCCCCGCCGCGAGAGGCGCGAATGACCCTGCTGGGCAGGGCTGGCCTCGCCCGAGAGGTGGCGACGGTGGCTGTGTTCCTCGCCTCCGAGGAATCGAGTTTCGTCACGGGGGAGCGGATCGCGGTGGATGGAGGCGCGCTGATCAACGCGTATCAGATCTATGCCCAGGAGCGGCCCAGGCGGCCCGAGTAGATCGCTGACGAAGTGGCGCTGCGATTGGGGCGCTTGGCAATCTGGTGAAAGGAGACTGATGGACGATTTCACATTGGGTCTTTACCTGGATGCCAGGACTATTGTAGACAATCCCGATTACCTGAAGGCGTTACGCGACCAACTCGGCCTAAACCTGGTGATTGTGGGATTCACTGGGGAGATTCCCAAAGAGGTGTTGGCGCAAAGCCCCTTCGATGGCATACCGCCTTCCGCGGAGTGTATGCGGTCGCTGCTGTGCACGCTCATCAATGGTCAGCCGATTACCACCAAGCTGGACTCGGTGCAAAAGCTGGTGGGGCCAGCGGTGCGCGCCGAACGTGATGAGGGCTTGATGCGCCAGGCCATCCAGGCGGCCCACGATATTGGACTGCGGGTCTGGCTGTTGGGAGAGGCGTGGACGACCAGCGATTGGGACAATGTGATGTATTGCCCCAGTCATGAGGGCGTGAATCGGTGGTACGAGGCGCTATATGTGCACATGGCCTCGCACTATGACGTGGAAGGTCTGGACATCACCCACGCTCGATACCCCATGACCAGCCATCCGCGGGGGATGTTTGTGTGTGCCTGCGAGCGGTGCGCGCAGGCCGCTGCGGAGATGGGCTATAACATGCCCCAGATGAAAGCCGCCCTGTATGACGCGCTGGAAAAGCTAAAGAGAATCCCTGCCGAGCGCCTGGTGCGGGTTGCCAGGGACGGCATGGGGTTCTCGGACTATGTGCAGCTTCTCGACCTGCAATCGGGGGTATTGGACTGGTTTCGCTTCCGGGCGGACCTCCTGGCGACCAAATTTGGCCGCTTTCGTCAGGCGGTACACGCCGCGGCGGGGGAGAGCCTGGTTTTTGGCACGGATACCTACCCCGCCTCGTTGGCGCTGTTTGCAGGCCACAACTATACACAGTGGGATCGCTTTTCCGATTTCGCCAGCCCGCTGATCTCTCACGTGGATATCTTTCAGGCGCACACGATGGTAGTGTGGGCCGAGTTTCTGCAGAGCGTCATCCCTGGGTTGGGGGAGACAGATGCTCTGCAGATTATCTATCGCCTGGTGGGCTATGACTGCCTGGATATGCCGACCAGGGTGGCGGATTTCCTGTTGGGTGATATCGGCATTGTGCCCGGTTTCGCGACCAATCCCCGATGCGAGTTCGAGCATCTCCCGCTGCGGGAACTGCTCGCGCTGGATATGGCCAAGGCCAGGCTGTATCTGCCGGAAGGATTGCCCTCCTATCCTATTATCCAGGGGGGTGGCTCTCCGCACGATTGGCCGAGGGAGATCATTGAGGCGACCATCGCCAGCGCCAAAGAGCTGGGGCATCAGGGAGTCATGTTGCAGGGCACTCGAGCGTTGCTGGATTCTTAACCGCGCTAGAGGGCGACGAGTCCCCGCGCCCTGGTTGCGTGCCCCGCACAGCTCCAAACGCGTGTCGGGCGGCAGCTCGCTGCTGCCCGACACGCGTATTTGACAAGTACACTCGCTGCGATCATAATATCTCTTGATATTACCGGGCGCCGTGCCCAACATGGCTTGGTCAATTGCCCGCTGAATATGCGTTGGACTGCTGTTTGCCGTTTCACCGCCTTTCGTCCTCTTGATCGTCCTCTGGCAGCGTACCAGCACGACCCACCTTTCCCGGCAGCGTTCGACAACTGAACTAGATTGTGTGCCCGTCTTGTAGGCAGTTGAAACTGCACCAACCCTTGCATCGCCATAGATCGTTGAAACTGCACCAACCGTTGCATCGCCAACTTGTTGGCGCCGCCATGCATGGCGACGCAATCGGTTGCCGCGGTTTCAACCGCCGGGTAGCGGCGGGGGCGGGTGGCCGGAAGGAGGTTGATGGCGTGCGGATTGGAGAGATATTCTCTTGGCAAAGAAACACGGGCGAGGCCATCGCCGCGCAAGGGTTCCGTGTTTACCCTGAATCCCTGGCGCTGGTGATTCGCCTGCCTTTTGCCGGATTTGTCTGGAATTATCCTGTGAGCGTGTTGGTTGAACGAGAGGGCAAGACCAAACGCATGCCCATTATAGACGCCAACAGGGCAGCGCGGTGGGCGTTTGGCCTCGGGTTGATGCTTTTGGTGATGGCGTTTGCTCGCCAAGAGGGGTGTGAGAGTGAATAACGGGGAAGGAATGGTCGAGCGGACGGCGGTCAAGACTCACGAGCAAGGGATGGAAGTGCTGGAAAAGCTGCTCGATGTGGCCCAGCCAGAAGCCGTCTATGGTGATCCGATAACCGCCGGGGATCGCACGGTAATCACTGCCTCCGAGACCTGGGCGGGCCTTGGCTTTGGGTTCGGTGTTGGCAGCGGCCCGCAAGCTCAGATGGGCGAGGGGGAGCAGGCTCGCGAGGGCCAGCCGGAGGAAAGCGTTGGCGGCGGCGGTGGTGGTGGCGGCGGCTCTGGAGCGCGCCCCGTGGCCGTGATCAACATTAGCCCGGAAGGCGTGCGTATTGAGCCGGTGCTCGATGTGAGCAAGCTGGGCATAGCGGCCATTGGCGCTCTGGGCGGCATGTTGTTGATGTGGGGCAGAATGCGCCGCATGAGCATGCGCCACATGGGCCGCTAGCGGCCTCAAGGATTTTGTGACCCGCCGGGTTGGTGGATCGTTGGCACGATAGAAATATCCGGTGTGGTTCTTGTACTGATTTGGCAGTATAATGATAGTGTTGCGTTTATCGCCCTTGCCATTGGGCGGCAGAGAGCGCATCGTGTATGACCCGCAAGGGAAGCGATATGCACACAACAGGCGCTTTTGCCTATGCCTGGGCGCGCCCCTCTACCAGGGGGGCGCGCTGATGGCGGCGCAGAGCGATTTGATAATGATGTGGGCGTCTCATTTGACCGCCCTATCGCGTTTTCGTATACTCGATAGTTGATTTAACTCTTTATCTGGCCGATCGATAGCGAGCCTGTTGCACTCTGGGCAACAGGGAGCGGAGAGGGCGCTGCCCTCTCACGAGCCTGGATTGGCCCATCTTTTACACCCCCGCACTACAATCCATGTGGGCGATTCCCGGCCAAGCGGCTCGCCGTTTGCAGTAATACCAACAGGTGTCGTTAAGCTAAACCCGTAACTGCCGTGGCAGACGGGACGTGACACTATGGGGAGAAGCTCCACCGTGGAAGACCGTGACACAACCAATGCCCAACTCATCCAACAACTGACGCGACTGCGCCTGCGTCTGGCCGACCTTGAGGCACGGGAGGCCGACTGCCAGCAGGAGCGCGCCCACTGGAAGTGGACCGCCGAGCTTCTGCGGCTGATGGCCGACTTTGCCTACGATTGGGAGTATTGGATCTCTCCCGAAGGCCAGTTTCAATATGTCTCTCCCTCATGTCAGCGAATTACCGGTCACACGCCAGACGAGTTTTTGCAGGACCCCGGCCTGCTGTTGCGTCTGGTGCACCCCGATGATCGGGCGGCCTATCGGCGGCACATCACCCACGAGTTGGCAGATAATGACTCCGCGGTATTCGATTTTCGGATTGTGACCAACACGGGCGAGGTGCGATGGATTGCGCACGCCTGCCAGCCCATGTATGACGCGGATGGGGTCTTTGTGGGGCGGCGCTCCACGAACCGCGATATTACCTCTGCCAAGCGCGACGAGCTACGCAACGCCGAGTTGCTGGCCGAATATGCTCATCAGGAGCAATTCCTCGATAACCTGATTCAGCACGCTTCGGTAGGTATTGCCGTGGTGGACCGCGAGCATCGCTATTTGCTGGTCAACCCGGCCTACCAGAGCATCCCCGGAACGCCTGACACGCCGATGGTAGGGCGTTCTATAGAAGAAGTGTTCCCCGGTGTTCCAGTTCCAGCGATAGACATGCTGGACGAGGTTTTCCGCACGGGTCGCCCGGCGCGGCTGCGCGAGTACGAGGCGCCGTTGGGGTCGAGCCGTGAGACTGCCTGGTGGAATGTGGATCACGTGCCCTTGTTGGGCGCCGATGGCAGCACGCGACAGGTGTTGGTTCTGACCCAGGATGTCAGCGAGCAGGTGCGCGCCCGCCAGCAGATCGAGCGATTGCACGCGCAAATGAGTCTTGACGAGGCCGAATTACGGGCGGTGTTCCGTAGCGTAGGCGAGGGCCTGGTTATTGCGGATCTGGCGGGCCAGGTGCTCGCTATGAACGCTGCTGCTCTCGAATTGCTTGGAGATGAGAGCGAGGGACAGGCACACCGACACTTTTCAGAGTTTGCTACCGCCTTTTCCTTGACCGACCTGGATGACCGGCCGATTCCTCTGGAAGAATGGCCCATGTCGCGCGTCCTGCGCGGGGAGCGTTTTGCCAACTATGAGGCGCGCTTGCGCCACCTGCAGAGTGGGAAAACCTGGATTGGCAGCTACAGCGGCTCGCTGGCGCGGGGCGCGGATGGGGAGCCGCTGGTGGCGATTCTCACCGTTCAAGATGTGACGGCCCGGCACGAGGCCGCGCAAGAGCGGGAGCGCCTTGTTGAGAAGCTAAGAGCGTTCGCTGAGGAATTGGAAGCACAGAATGAAAAGCTGATAGATGCTCGCCGCGCTCTGGAGGCCGAACGACGGCGCTATCAATCGCTGTTCGAGGATGTGCCCGATGGTTACCTGGTTACCGACCTGCAAGGCGTCATCCATGAGGCCAACCAGGTGGCGGCGACGCTGCTGGGCGCGCCAGTGGATGCGCTGGCGGGCAGCCAGCTGACCACCTTTGTGGTCGAGAATCAGGAGACCTCGTTCCAGGCCATTCTGGAGCAATTGCAGCGGTCTGGGCGGACGCACACGTTTGAACTGGAAATACGCCCCCTTCGAGGCAATCCTTTCCCGGCCTCTGTCACTGTGGCGGCTGTGACTGATGGCGAGAGGAGGGAGGACGGCCTGCGCTGGCTGATCCATGATATCAGCCAGCGGGTAGGTGCGGAGCAAGCCCTGCGCAAGAGCGAAACGCGCTTTCGGCAGTTGGCCGAAACCAGCACGTTTGGCCTGTTGATTGGCGACGAGGCCGGGCGCATCCATTACGCGAACAAAACTATTCAGAGCCTGCTGGGCTATACCGAGCAGGAACTGCTATCTGGCGAGGTCCGGTGGAGCGACCTGATCTTGCCTGAGCATGTTGAACGGTATGAGCAAGCCTGGGTCGAGCTACAGGCCACTGGCCGCTGCACACCCTATGAAAAGGCGTTCGTGGCTCGCGACGGCCATCCGGTTCCGGTGCTGGTGGGCGCCTCGGCGCTAGAGATGTCTCCCCAGGGTGAGCCGTTGGTAGCCATGTTTGTCACCGATCTGACCGCGCTCAAGCAGTCAGAGGCTGATCTGGCCGAGGAGCGCGCTCTGCTCAAGGCCATTTTTGACAACGCCCCCGAAGGGATCATTGTGGCCGACGCGCAAGCCCGCTTGCTGATGACCAACGCTGCCGCCGACCGCCTGTATGCGCGGCCTGTGCCCTATGGTCAGGATTGGTCCAGCCACGCAACCCTGCAACTCTGTTATCCTGATGGGCGGCTCTATGACCCGCGTGACCTGCCGCTTACCCGCTCGGCGCTGGATGGGGAAACGCTCACCGGCCTGGAGATGGGTATTATCTGGCCCGACGGCCAGCAGCGCAACCTGCTGATCAACACGGCGCCGGTGCGCGACGATGCTGGCCGGATAACCGGGGCTGTGGGCGTATTCCAGGATATCACCGCACGCAAGCGAGAGCAGGAAGAGCGCACACAACTCTTGCAAGAGGTCAAGAAGCACGCCGAGGCTCTCCGCGTCCAGAACGAGGCCCTGAGCGAGATGCGGCTGGCGCTCGCCAGAGAGCGGGACGTGCTACAGGCCATTATGGAGAATACTCATGCTCACCTGGCCTACCTGGATACCGAGTTTCGCTTTGTGCGGGTAAACTCGGCATATGCCCGCCAGTCTGGCTACACGGTGGAGCAATTGATTGGCCGCAAGCACTTTGACCTGTTCCCCGATGCCGAGAATGAAGCCATCTTTCGCAAGGTGCGCGACACGGGCGAGCCGGTGCGGTTCGAGGCCCGGCCCTTTGTCTATGTGAATCAGCCGGGACGGGGCACGACCTATTGGGACTGGGCGCTGGTGCCTGTGAAGAACGATGCGGGCCAGGTGGATGGGCTGGTGTTCTCGTTGCTGGATGTCACCGAGCGCGAGCGGGCCGGTCAGGCGCTACGCGAGCGAGAGTCGCAGCTTGAGGAGTTGAACGAAACGCTAGAGCAGCGCGTGACCGAGCGCACGGCCCTGGCCGAGGAGCGGGCCTCCCAGTTGCGCGCGCTGGCTGTCGAACTTACGCAGGCCGAGGAACGCGAGCGCCGTCGGCTGGCCCAGAACCTGCACGATAACTTGCAGCAACTCCTGGCGGCTGCCAAGATCAGCGTGAATATTCTGCAGGAGCAGCTGGACGGCGAACTGCTGCGCCCGCTCATGGGGCAGATTGACACCCTGTTGGGCGAGTCCATTGCCACCTCTCGCTCGCTGACGACAGAGCTTTCCTCGCCCATCCTGTATGACGCGGGGCTGGGCGCGGCCCTTTGCGCGCTGGGCCGCCAGACCCAGGAGCGCCATCACCTGTCGGTGGTAGTTGAGGTGGACCCCGAGGCCGAGCCGGAGGCGGAGCCGGTGCGGGTGCTCTTGTTCCAGGCGGTGCGCGAGCTATTGTTCAACGTGGTGAAACATGCCCACGCCACCCAGGCATATGTGCATATGCTCTGCGAGCCTGAGGATCAGGTGTGCATCATTGTGGGCGATGATGGTGTGGGCTTTTCCATCCCCCCAAAAAAGGAATCGAACCAGGGCTTTGGCCTGTTCAGCATCCGCGAACGGCTGGAGTTGATGGGGGGGAGCATGGTGATCGACAGCGTGCCCGGCCAGGGGACGCATGTACGACTGTACGCGCCGATACATCAGGAGCCGTCTGTGCCGCATATGGGCGCGGCAGAGGGAGAGGAAGCGCCTGCCCCCGTGCTATCACGCGAGGCGGTGATCCAGCAGATCATGTCGCTGGAGGCAATGGATGCTATCGCTTCTGCCCCTCTCGAGGAAAGCCCTCCGGCGGACGTTATTCGGGTGCTGTTGGTGGATGACCACGAGATTATGCGCGAGGGGTTGGCCAGCCTGTTGATGATGGAAGAAGGCATCGAGATCATGGCGCAAGCCCCTGATGGCGAGACGGCGGTTGAACTCGCCAAACGCCTCAAGCCTGACATTGTGGTGATGGATGTCAGCTTGCCTGGCATCAGCGGTGTAGAAGCCACGCGGCGCATTCTGGCGGCAGACGACCACGTGGCGGTGATCGGACTATCTATGCACGAACAAGGCCCCATTGCCCAGGCTATGCGAGATGCCGGGGCTGTTGCATACCTTACCAAGGGCGGACCCTCCGATGCCCTGATTGCTGCTATTCGTTCCTCTGCGGGAAAAAGTCGTGAGGATGGCGCAAATAAGCCCAAGAATGCTGCGGAAGACGCGGCACACTCATGAGACATTTGTGGAGCAGGGGGAGCACCCCCTCACCTTGCCCTTGGGGGCAGAGCCTATCGTTGGGCTTGTGCCTCCAGACCAGAGGACTGGGAGGATAGAGAGCCATGTCCGAGGAGAATCGTCTCGACGCAAAGGAAATGACCAAGAAGCAACTCATCAGCGAGTTGGAGGACCTGCAACGGCGGATGGCCGATCTGGAGGCGTCGACAACTCGCCTGAGGTGTGACGCGTGGAAAGAGCAGGATTTGCTCGTGCAGGTAGAGCCAGAGATGGATGATCGCGCCCTGCATCAGCACGATCTCGAACAGGCTTATAATGCGCTACAACTGGAGCGCCAGCGTTACAGGGACTTGTTCGATTTTGCCCCTGACGGGTATCTGGTCACCGATTCCAAAGGCATTATCAATGACGCTAATCATACATTCTCCGCGCTGATTGGGGTTCCCGCCGCCTGGCTGCGGGGTAGCGCCCTCAGCGCCTACTTGTCTGAAGAAAGCCGCCCCGGTTTTCGTCGGTTGCTGGTGCGCCTGCGTCGAGAGGAAACTGTCAGCGATTGGGAGGCGTTGCTCAAGCCGCGCAGCGGGGAGGCGTTTCCAGCGTCTATCAATGTGAGCGCCGCTATCGACCCAGGCGGCCAGGTGTCGTATTTTCGCTGGATGGTGCGCGATATTTCGCCCCGCAAAAAGGTAGAGCAGGCCCTGCGACAGACCGCCGAGCGCCTGCGCCAGATCGCCGACGCGTTGCCGCAGATCTTGTGGACTGCCGACCCGGATGGCGCGATGGACTATTTCAACCAACGGTGGGCGGAATATACGGGGCTGTCCAATAATAGCGGGCAAGGAGATGGTTGGTGCGCGGCGCTACACCCCGACGACCGGGAGGTTACGATGGAAGCCTGGCAGCGCGCTGTGCGGACGGGCCGCCAGTATCAGATCGAGCATCGGGTGCGCGGCATAGACGGCAAGTATCGCTGGTTCCTGAGTCGCGGGTTGCCGCTGCGCGACGACCAGGGGCGCATTACCAAGTGGTTTGGCACGGCCACCGACATTCACGACCAGAAGCAGGCCGAGCAATCCCTGGCCGAGATGACCGCGACGCTGGAGCAGCAGGTGAGCGAGCGCACGGCGATGGCCGAGGAGCGCGCCGCCCAGTTGCGCAGTCTGGCCGGGGAGTTGACCCAGGCCGAGGAGCAGGAGCGCCGCCGCCTGGCGCAAATCCTCCACGATAACTTGCAGCAATTGCTGGCCGCCGCCAAGATTGGCGTCAACATCGTTCAGGGGCGTGCACAGGATAAGGAACTGGCCGATACCCTGGCTCAGGTAGATGGGTTGCTCAGCGAGTCGATTGCAGCGTCTCGCTCGCTGACCGCCGAACTCAGTTCGTCGGTGCTATACGAGGCCGGGCTGGGGGCCGCCCTGATTTCCCTGGGCCACCAGATGCAGGACAAGCATCATCTGTCCGTCGAGGTGGAGGTGGAACCTGATACAGAGCCTCAGGCCGAGTCGGTACGGATCCTCCTGTACCAGTCGGTGCGCGAGTTGCTGTTCAACGTGATCAAGCATGCCGAAACCGACAAGGCCACTGTGCGCGTGATGCGTGCCCCCGATGAGCAGGTACAAGTCATCGTTCAAGATAAAGGGATTGGGTTCAACCCCCGACGGCAGGCGGCTGGGAGCAGCGCCAGCAGCGGCTTTGGCCTGTTTAGCATTCGCGAGCGGTTGGGGTTGATGGGCGGACGCATGGAAATCGACAGCGCACCTGGCCGGGGGACGCGCGTGCATCTCTATGCGCCGCTTTGCGAGCGGGGGGCTTCCGAGACTACGGCGGATATGGGCCAACTGCCCATACCGCCCGATACCCGCTCCCGCAATTTCGAAGAGGTAGCCGAGTTGGAAGGAGAGGAACCAAGGATGGAACGGATTCGTGTGCTGGTCGCAGATGATCACCAGATCATGCGTGACGGGTTGATCAGCTTGTTGCGGCTGGAGAAGGATATTGAGGTCGTGGGCGAGGCTGCTGATGGACGCAAAGCCCTGGACCTGAGCCGCAGCCTCAAGCCGGATGTGGTTATCATGGATGTCAGCTTGCCGTTGCTGTCCGGGGTAGAGGCGACTCGCCGCATCACCGCCGAACTATCCGATGTCGCCATCATTGGACTGTCTATGCACGAGATGGGGCCGATGGCCCAGGCCATGCGCGACGCCGGAGCGGTGGCCTATCTTCCCAAGGGCGGTCCCTCTGGGGACCTGGTGCGAGCCATTCGGGATTTTGCTCCACGGAGGATGGAGGCCATCCAGGCCTGATAATGCCTGTCATCGGCAGGGCGCGCGCCCGCCGCCCTGCCGAACATCGCTTCCGCATCTCGCATGATCTGACCACCCACTCATCCCCCTGAACCAGAAACTCGCTGCCCCCTCTGTACGTCATATTAGCTGAGGCAAACACCAAACACCGAGCCACCCCCTCGATGGAGGAGCGCGTATGCAAACCGATTTTGCGAACTGGTCGGATGATCAACTGGAATTGTTTGTGATTCGCCGTGACCCCACGCACCTGGTGCGGTTGCTGGTAGAGCAGGCCGAGCGAGACGTGCAGGCTGAACTGGGAGCTATTGTGCATTATCATCGGGCGCAGCAATTGGCCGCCCTGTTGAGCGACTATGCCACGCGCAAGCGGACGGAATTGCCCGTCTGCGAGCAGGCAGTTGCCAGAGCGGAAGCAGCCCAGCATCAGGCCCGCGCTATCCTGGACGCGGCGCGTCGGCGTGAGGAGTCCATCGGTAGCAACGGCGCGGGCGCTGCCGGGGGCGGGGGCAATGCTGTCGCTCGCATTGAGGTGCTGGAGGCGGAAAACCGCGCCTTTCAACAGGCCACCTATCAGGCGAACGCTTGCCGCGAGGCGCTTGCCCGGCTGCTACAGGATATCGAGTCCGCCGAGCATCAGGCGCGCTTGCTGTCCGAGACGCCCCGCCCTCAGCTTGATGCGCTACGCATTGTTCTGCGGGAACTGTGCGACTGACCAGTGATATGCTCGCAGGCTCCGCCGCTCTCGCTATTTCATACCTTAACACTCTGATTTGACCGTCGCCGGGGAGGGCATTACAATGACCCGTACTTGATGATAGTCTCGGCGGCCAGAACGTCCTGCGTGGCGGGATGGCCCGGAAGGATGATAGTTGGCGTGAAGCGGAGCATAGCGCATCGGCTGCTGTTGTTGATCGTGCTGATTCTGGGAACCGCCGGAGCGACGGTATTTGTGCTGGCAAGCGCGCGCTATGGTGGGCCGACTGGCCTGGTTCTGCGGGTGCAGGCCGAGATCAATGGTCGGCGTCCCCGCGATTTGTATGTGCCCACGCCGCTGCCCACCAACGGGGACCAGCCGGGAGAGGCAACCGCCGGGCCGCTCCTCGCAGCTACGGCTACTCTGGCCCTTTCGCCAACGCCCGCGCCATCGGCCACCGAGACGGCTCACTCGACAGCAGGCGATACCCCTCAACCCACCGCTACTATCACGCTCACGCCCACGCCGGAACCTACGCCCACGCTGGCTTTTCTTCCGGCGGCCCCGGCGGTGGAACTGACTGGCTTTCGGCACGCCTGGCAAACGTGGAACAACTGCGCCCCGGCTACGCTGGCGATGGCCCTCAGCTACTATGGCAAGCCGCTGACGCAGGCCGACATCGGGGATGTGCTGCGCCCCAACAAGGAGGACAAGCACGTCGGCGGCGATGAACTGGTCGAGTTTGCGCGAGGCCAGGGCTTGCAGGCTATTCTGCGGGTGAACGGCACGCCCGATCTACTCCGTACGCTACTGAGCAATGGCCTGCCGGTGATGATCGCGACCTGGCATGAGGACAAGCCCAACGACGGCATGGGCCATTACCGTCTGGTGGTGGGCTATGACGACGCGCGCGAAGAGTGGGTGCTGTACGATTCGCTGGCCGGGGAGGGGACCGACCGCAATGCGCCTTATGTACCCCTTCGGATGTCCTACGCTCGTCTGGCGGAATGGTGGGCGGTGATGAATCACAAGTACATCGTGATCTATGCTGACGAGATGGCGCCCACGGTGGAGGCTATCCTGGGCGGGCAGATGGACGACGCCACCATGTGGGCGCAGGCGTTGGCGGACTCGAAGGCGGCTGTCGAGCAGCACCCGGAAGACCCGTTCGCTGCGTTCAACCTGGGGAGCAACCTGGTTGGCCTGAAGCGATATCAGGAGGCGGCGGCGGCCTATGACAAGGCGCGCACCATCGGCCTGCCCTGGCGAATGCTGTGGTATCAGTTCGGGCCGTTCGAGGCATACTACGGCGCGGGCCGCTATCAAGAGGTGATCGCTCTGGCCGATGCCACGTTGGACGTTACCATTCACGTGGAAGAGTTGCACTACTGGAAGGGGCTGGCGCTGGCGGCCACAGGTCAGCCAGAAGCGGCTCGCCGCTCGTTGCAGCGCGCTCTGGAGCTCAAGCCTGGCTATCCCGCCGCGCTGGCTGCCCTGAATGCTCTGGGCAGCGGCGCGATATCAGGGGACTGATGCCATTAGGATGGGCGGTTGAAACCGCAGCAACCGATTGCGTCACCAGCTTGCTGGTGCGTCCACCTTCGTGGACTGATCTGCAGTCGCCGAAGGGCGACTTCGCAACGGTTGGTGCAGTTTCAACTGCCTACGAGATGGCACGGCGGCTTACCGAAGTAAATCTCCATAATGCTGGCATCATTGGACCGCCGGCTTCCGGCATAATAGCAAGCCGCCAGGGATGGCGGCGGTCCAACCCCCTTCCAGGGCGGTGAGGGCTGAAGGTACCGGACTGGTGTAATAAAAAGTGCACTAAACACATATCAACCCGCTTTAGCGGGTTTCCTATTTCCGCAGCCTGGGACATTCAGTCCCAGGTGGAGCTGCTTACCGAAGCAAATAGTCGAAATTCCCAAGGCGGCGCGATGGAAATGATGAGGGAGGTTGATTGTGAGGCATCGGTTCGCCTGGATTCTTTTGTTGGCGATGGTGATGGTCGCTTGCGAGGCGCAGGAGGCGACGCCCACCTGGACTAGAGCGCCCGCGCTCGGGGAAAGGTCGAGCGGGATAGGCGCAGAGCCAGAAGAACCCACTACCGTTACTCCCACACCCACCCCTTTGTTGCCCACCCCAACGCCTTACCCCGCTCTCGTGCTGACGCTGCTACCTACCGCCACCCCGTTTCCTACCCCGACCCCGTTGTCCATTCCCAGCCCTACGCCCGTTGCGGTGCCTTCTGCTACCCCCTGGCAATTCGCCAGTCCACAGGAGATCGGGGGGCAAACGCCAGCCGAGACGCCCGAGTTGGTGGCGGCGCAGCCGACGGGCACGCCGCCCGACCTGGCGGCCTTGCCGGGGAATGCGTGGAATATGGAACTGGTGGGGCATGTGCTGCTGGAGCCTGCTGGTTGGTATGGCGGGCTGGCGATCAAGGACAATTGCGCGTATGTGGGGGCGTATTCCCCTGCGGCTGTGACGCTGGTGGACATTTCAGACCCGACGCGCCCCACGACGCTGCGAACGCTCCCCCTGGAACCGGGCAGCCGCCCGGTGGAAGTGCGCGCGATCCCCGATCTGAACCTGCTGGTGGTGGCTGATCTGGGGCATCACAGGCTGTTGACCTATGACATCACCGATTGCGCGCAGCCCAACCCGTTGGGGATGATCGAACTGCCCGGTGCGCCCCACGAGTTCTACTTGTGGCGAGATGGCGAGCGGGTGTTGGCCTATGCTGCGACGTTCGACGACGCCCCGCCCTCGCTGGTGGTCGTGGATTTGAGCGATCCGGCGGCCCCCGTCGAGGTAGGGCGTTGGTCAGCAGCACAAGAGGGCCTGACCGGGCGGCTGCACTCCCTGAGCGTGTCCGAGGATGGCTCGCGGGCATATCTGGCGCTGTGGAATGGGGGATTTGCCGTGCTGGAGGTCGATCTGCAGCGCCTGGAGGTTGTGCGCGACGAGGCGGGGCGGGTCGATCCGGCAGACGTGCCGAATGTTCATTCCGCCGTGCCGTTGGCGGATGAGCGGTATGTCCTGCTGGCCGTCGAGCTATACGACTGTCCCTTTGGGTGGCTGGTCGCCACCGATATTGCCCAGCCCTCGCGCCCCCAGGTTGTAGCCAGTTTCCGGCTGCCCGAAAACCGCTGCGGGAACCTGCCGCCGGGGGCCATCTTTAGCGTGCATAATCCCCTGGTTGTGCAAGACCTGGTATTCGCCAGTTGGTACGCGGCGGGGGTGCAGGTTGTGGATTTCTCGGACCCGCGCTCGCCGGAGCGGGTGGGCCAGTTTGTGCCCGAAGGGGCGGGCGCTGCTCCGCGTGGGGTGCTGGGGGCCTACCCCGTGCAGACGTTCAGTTACCCGATTCTGCGAGATGGCCTGTTTTACGTGGTGGACAGCCAGACAGGGCTGTACGTGCTGCGCTATACCGGCCCACGGGCGGAGGAAATCGCGAACAGCGGTCACGTCGAAGGAAACGTGACCGCTATGATGAGTTCTAGTACAATAGTGCGGTAACAGCCATTAGGACTGGCGGTTGAAACCGCGGCAACCAATTGCATCGCCAGTTTGCTGGCGCGCCCACCTTCGTGGGCTTATCTGTAGTCGCCGAAGGGCGACTTGGCAACGGTTGGTGCAGTTTCAACTGCCTACGAGATGGCCCGTCGGGTTACCGAAGTAAATGGTAAATCTCCATTGGAAGCCACCCGGTGAGCGTATCGTTGGTCGTAGGCTGCCCTTCTTATCAGGGAGCGTAATAGTATACGCAACTACGGTACTCGGCTGGCACACCGCCCTTGGCGCGGGCGTCTATTGTGCCTTGCGTCCGCTCGTTCTGATAGTTCAACACCATCCGGCAGGAACGCCGGAACAGGATGCGGTCCGCCTCGCGGGTGCGCAGAATGGCGATGCGCGCCCCGCCTTGGGGCAACTCCTCTCGCTTTAGGATAGCTACCCGCCCGTCGTACTGCGTCCCGTGAAAGCCCCAGGAAAAGCCGTACAGGTCTTCGGTGCCCAGGTATTCCAGGGTGGGCAGTTCGTCGCCGTCGAGATAGATTTCGTCGTTGCCCTCGCACAACAATTCGCCGTTGCCGCATATCGGGTCGTCTGCCTCGATTTGCAGCCAATGGGCTACTACCGCGCCCGCCGTGGGAATGTCCCACAGGGTAAAGGCCACATCGGGGATGCGCACCGTGCCTGTGCGAAACTCGGTCCGCAGCACGCCGCAATCCGCAGGCAGTTCGTCTAGTTCCTCCCATTGCAGGTCCATGTAGCCGACCAGGTCGACCTGTGAGGGGTTCTCGACCTCTACGCGGATATGCTCGCGGAAGGGCATAGGCAGGCGAAAATTGTGCGACTCTTTCACCTTGGAGAAATAGACGGTGCTAAAGTAGCTGCTGGAGCACTGGATGTCGCCCAGGAAATCCATCAGCGGCATTTCGATGGCTGGGTCGGGTTCATGATCATACCAGACCCGCAGCATCACGCCTTGGGCCGCTGGCGAGGTCAGGTCGAACGGGTCTCTGCGCGTGTACGCCGAGACATGCAGGCAGGACACCACGCCGGGGCCGTCCTGGTCGAGCAGGGTGATCTTGGCTCCGGCGGATAATTCGGGCATATTGGGGTATTTGTCGTAGGGCCAGGTGGCGGGCACGAGATGGCTCTTGCCCGAAACGATGCGACAGATATTCTGCCAGGTGGGTGTCATGGCGCTCCTTTCTGCGTGCGTGAACTGGGCAAACGGGGTTGCCGCGTACCCCCAGTCTATCTGCATCGGAGAGCGGGGTCAATGCGCGCGCATCGCTCGTGTGATGAGGCGCTTGCGCCGCGCACTAGGGCGCCGCGCACTTTCGGCCCACGGGTGTGGGCGATG
>JAAYXX010000059.1 GCA_012515695.1 Chloroflexota bacterium | reverse complement strand
CCGGTGGTGTGGCGGTGATTCGCGTGGGTGCTGCCACGGAAGTGGAACTGAAAGAGAAAAAGCACCGCGTGGAGGACGCCCTGTCCGCGACCCGCGCCGCCGTTGAAGAGGGTATGGTCCCCGGTGGCGGGGTGGCCCTGATCAACACCATCTCGGCGCTGGATAATGTCAAGCTAGGGCTGGACGACGAGAATACAGGCGTCGCCATCGTGCGGCGGGCGCTGGAAATGCCCATGCGCCGGATCGCCGAGAACGCGGGCCAGGACGGCGCTGTGATCATCCAGGAAGTGCGCCGTCGTCAGGCGGATTCCAGCGATGTGGCTATCGCCTATGATGTCATTTCGGGCGAGTTTGTGAACATGTTTGAGGCGGGCATTATTGACCCGGCCAAGGTGACTCGTTCGGCAGTCGAGAACGCTGCATCTATCGCGGCGATGATCCTCTCCACCGAAGCGCTGATCACCGACATCCCCGAGCCGCCCGCGCCTGCACCGGCAGGTGGTGGACCCGAATACTAGTTTGGTTGCGTAACGCAAAACACCCCTCGACCAGTGGTCGAGGGGTGTTTTTGTTGACTGAAACCACACCTGCGAGATGCGATCTATTGCCCAGGCTCTATCTGTTGGCTTGCTAGATCGAGCAGGATCAGGTCAACTACTTGGCAGTGACCTTGATCGTCTTGGGCCTGGCCTCATCCTGCTTGGGAATGACCAGAGTGAGCACGCCATTCTCGAACGTGGCTTCAGCCTTATCAGCCTGGACAGGGAGGTTCAGCCGGAGCGTGCGCGTGAACGTGCCATAGGCCCGCTCCTGCAAGAGATAATTCACATTATCCAGCGGCCCCTTGATTTCCCCCTTGATGGTCAGAGTATCGCCTTCGATAGTAATTTCGACATCTTCCGGGTCCAACCCCGGCACGGTGGCGGTAATGACCAGGTCTTCGTCAGTCACATAGGCATCAATAGGCAGCGCGGCAGCCGCCTGCGAGTCGTGCCAGCGAGGGCCGGGCCGCACAAAGCTCTCCTCAAACAGCCGATCCATCGCTTCCCGCAACGTCATCAAATCTCTAAACGGTTCCCAACGGCTAATAGTCATATTCGCTCCCTCCTGAATATTGGGACTCGGATGTGAGAACAAAAGAGACGCTCTAGAGACACTACTTTACCTTCACTTGAACGACTTTGGCCTTGACCTCTTCCGCCTTGGGCAGAGTCAACATCAACAGGCCATTATGGAACTCGGCTTTGACCGCGTCCAGGTCTAGCTGGGCCTTGGGCAGCGACAGGGTCCGCGTAAAGCTCCCGAAACGGCGCTCTCGGAACACATAATCCTGCGCCTGGGTGCTTTTCGGGGCAGGCAATTCCCCTCTAATCGTCAGGCTATTTCCGGTCATTGTAACCTGAAGATCATCGGGCTTGATACCGGGAACCGCCATTGTCACCACATACGCATCGCCCGTCTCGTACATATCCACGGCCAACTCGTATGACGAAAATGGCCGCACAAACGCCGGTAAATCAGGCTGCACATCCGCGCCCCGCAGAAATGCGGGGCGGTAAAAAGGATCCCTTCTCATAAGAGTCATAGTTATACCTCCACATTGGTTCTATGGCCAGGTCGTGAACTCCTATAGTCCAGGCAACCGGATGATAGCACATCCTGAAGGGTTTGTCAAGGCTTTCCTGCCATGCATCCTATGATAAAACTTGAGTCTTGTTTATTAACCTCCTTGACAAGTCGGATACAGCTATGTATAATGGAGACACAATCAGAACTGTATCATTAGGAGACCGGATGACTGGTATTATTCGTATTCCTATTACCGTGCGCCGAACGCCAGAGGCAAGCTCAGAAACGACAGAGGAACAAGCACAGACCGCGCAGGATACCAGCGCGAGCCAGCCGAAAGCGCCAGAGGCGCAGCACGCAACCGATCCGGCCATCCTGGCGGCGATGAGGCGGGCGCTCGAAGGATCAGAGCTTCTAGAAGAAGCCACGCTGCAAGCCTTTGTGCTCGACTTGTTAGAAGTGGGGGATAATCTGGAGCGAGCCTTGCGCTTTGCT
>JAAYXX010000473.1 GCA_012515695.1 Chloroflexota bacterium | reverse complement strand
GGCTGGGGGATAGAGGATGCCGTTTTCCTCGCCGCTGCCGTTGTTGCCTGCGGATACCACTACCACGACCCCGTTGAACCAAAGCACTTCGAGCGCGGCGGCCAGCGGGCTGGTGTGATAGGATTCGGGCACGCTGCTATTGAGCGACAGGTTCAACACGCGGATGTTGTAGCGGTCTCGGTTTTCATACACCCACTGCAAGCCCGCGACCACGTTCGAGGTCATGCCCTTGCCGCTGCTGTCGCACACTCGCACATTAACCAGGTTGACACCGGGAGCCACGCCCATGCGCGCGCCCAGCGAGAAAAGCCCGTTTCCGCCCACGATACCGGCTATGTGCGTGCCGTGGCCATAGCCATCTCGTCCAAGGACACGCCGCTCTCCGCTAAAGTCGACGTTCGCCACCACGCGCAGCGAGCGCGAGTGGAGATCGGTCAGGTCGGGGTGCAGCGCGATGCCGCTATCTACGATTGCCACCGTTACGCCCTGACCTCGTATAGCATGGGCGTCGTTCCACAGGCTATCCGCTCCAATGGCCGAGACATAGCTATCCAGCAGGTTGGCTGTAGAGATGGCAGCGTCGGACTGGGCCACCTCTGCGTCCGGCGATATCCATTTGACGCCGGGCGCCTGGGCCAGTTGCGGGACGGCGCTCGCTGGAAGGTCTGCCGCAAAAGCGCGGATGATGCTCAGGTCTTGGGTGATCGCTCCCCCCTGCCGGAGCACCATCGCCTCGACGCTGTCATCGTTGGTGTATTTCTGCACGATGACGCGGACGATCTCGGTGGGGCGTTCGACGGCCCACTGCAACAACATTGGGTGGGCCTTGAGCGGGGATCGTAGCGGCACAAAAGCCAGCAGAGATAGAATCAGAGTGATGACCAACAGCACGATGAGAGGCTCTCGCCAGTTGATTGAATATCTCAAGCGACCCGTAACCATTCCTCTCCTTAGTTTGCTCGCGACGCATAGCAACCAATGCGGCGTGATGGGAAATCATAAACGGCTCGTAAACAAGATACGCCAGTTTGGCCCCATGTGCTGTAAAGTTTGCGTTAAGTAACCCGGTAAAACCGCCCGTTCTGCTCCAGAACGGGCAGGAAAACCTCCAAATTGATGTAGGACGGCTCGTGCCTGCACAGGCGGGCATTGATTTTGACGTTTGGCCCTGCTTGCCTATACTACGCTCGTAGAATGTTAGTCGGCTAATTAAATGTGGGGGTCCTTATGTCCTCGTTACCCGACAAGCGCGTGCTGGATTTTCTGCTGGTCCAGGTGTGCAAACTGCACTATGCGCGGGCTATGGCCTTGTTCAACACCATTGGCTTGTATCGCGGGCAGCCGCCTGTGCTGCGGGCGCTGGCAGAGCAGCCAGGGCTATCTCATTCCGAGCTGGCCGCCCGCATGGGGGTCACGCCCGCCACAATGAGCCGGTCGCTTGATCGTATGGAAAAGGCCGGGTTCATCACTCGTCAGCCAGATGCCCAGGATCAACGCGTCTCGCGGGTATACCTTACAGAGCAGGGCAACGTGGCTATGGACCAGGTGCAACACCTGCTCGATACGATGGCCCAAGATACGCTGGCTGATTTTAGCCCGGAAGACTGTGAGCAGTTGCACCGTCTGCTGGAGCGCATACGCGAAAACCTGACGCGCGCTACTGAACAACAAGCCGACTAGCTCTACTGCCCGAATCACACATCACACATCCTGTCTGGGGGGCTAATAGATGTATGCCATCCGCAAACTGAGCGTCTTTTTAAAGCCGTATAGAGTCTGGGCGATGCTGGCGCCCGTTTTGATGTTGCTAGAGGTCGCGATGGACCTGATGCAGCCGCGCATGATGGAGCGCATCATTGACCAGGGCATTGCCGAGGGAAGCATGCCCGTCATCATCCAGACCGGCCTATTGATGCTGGGGCTGGCGCTGGTGGGCGCGTTCGGGGGCATGGCGAACGGCGTGTACGCCGTCAAGGCGGTGCAGGGCTTTGGCGCCGACCTGCGCGCGGCCCTGTTTCGCCAGGTGCAAACCCTGTCCTTTGGCAACCTGGACGCGCTGGAAACCGGCCAGCTTATCACCCGGCTGACCAACGACGTTACCCAGGTGCAGAACGCGCTCTATACGCTGTTGCGTATTCTCATTCGCTCGCCATTATTGTTGATCGGCAGCCTGATCATGGCGATTGTCACCAGCCCGCAACTGGTCTTTATACCGCTGGTGCTGATTCCGCTCTTGTTGGGGGCCGTGATCCTGATTATTTCCAAGGCCACCCCGATGTACATGGGGGTGCAGAGACGCCTGGACGCGCTCAACGAGGTGATGCAAGAGAACCTGGCGGGCGCGCGCGTGGTCAAGGCGTTTGTGCGCGCCCAGTACGAGCAAGAGCGCTTTGGGGCCACCAACGACGATTTGATGAACCAGACCATCCGCGTGGCCCGCATGACGTCGGTAACTATGCCCATCATGATGGCAGTGATGTACCTGGGCCAGATCGCGGTGCTCTGGTTTGGCGGCAGTCGCGTGGTTCAGGGGGATATGCACATCGGGCAGATCGTCGCGTTTATCAACTATCTGATGATCACGCTGTTCTCTCTGCTGATGGTGAGCATGCTGGTTATTCAGATAGCGCGCGCGCAGGCTTCGGCAGTGCGCGTTCAAGAGGTGTTGGACAGCCGCCCCCTGATCCGCAGCAAGCCTGGAGCGCTGACCGGTTTCGCGCCTCAAGGCCGCGTGGCCTTTGAAAACGTCTCTTTTGGGTATAGCAGCGAGAGCCGCCACAACGGGCACGCCCCGGCTGCGGATGCTGCCCGCCTGCCAGATGGCGGAGAGTCGGCGCGCGCTGTGCTCAAGGACATCTCGTTTGTGGCCGAGCCAGGGGACACGGTGGCCCTGGTGGGCACTACCGGCTCTGGCAAGTCTAGCCTGGTGCATCTGATTCCGCGTTTCTACGATGTGAGCGCGGGGCGGGTGACGATTGACGGGGTGGATGTGCGCGACGTGGATGAGCAAGAGCTACGCCGCCGAATTGGCATTGCCCTGCAAGAGACGGTGCTGTTCTCTGGCACGATCCGCGATAACATTCGTTACGGGCGGCCAGATGCCAGCGACGAAGAGGTGATCCACGCGGCCAAGATGGCCCAGGCCCACGACTTTATCATGTCCTTCCCTGATGGATACGACACGATGGTGGGCCAGCGCGGGGCCAACCTTTCCGGCGGGCAGAAGCAGCGCATCGCTGTGGCCCGCGCCTTGCTGATCCAGCCGTCTGTGCTGATCCTGGATGATAGCACTAGCTCGGTGGATATGGAGACCGAGGCCCTCATCCAGGAGGCGTTGAAAGAGTATATGCGCGGGCGCACCAGCTTTGTGATCGCCCAGCGTATTAGCAGCGTGCTGCACGCCGACAAAATCCTGGTGTTGGATGACGGCAAGCTGGTGGCCGAGGGCACGCACGCTGAATTGTTGAAATCGAGTCCCATCTACCGCGAAATTTGCGAATCACAATTGGGGAGCGGAGATAAGGCGCATGGCTGAACAACGAACGAACGCAGAACGTGAGGCCAACGGGCCTCGCTCATCTACTCAATCTACCCCACCCCCGGTTGGCCCAAGGCCGGGCGGCCCTCCGGGGATGATGGGAATGGGCAAGCCCAAGAATACGCGGGGCACGGTGCGGCGACTGTGGGGTTATGTGCGGCGGCAGGGGCCTGCGCTGGTGATTATCATGACGCTGGTGCTGATCTCGACTGGCCTGGACTTGCTTGGCCCTTACATGATGGGCCGCGCCATTGACGAGTTTATCACCACGGGCGACCTGCCCGGCCTGGCGCGTCTCTTGTTGATGATGCTTGGCATTTACCTGACAGCGGCGCTTATCGTTTGGGGGGAGAACTATATCGCGGCGAGCATGTCGCAAAAGGTGGTGCGCGATCTGCGTAATGACCTGTTCGACAAGCTGCAATCGCTGCCCCTGCGCTATCTGGATCAGCACGCGCACGGCGACCTGATGAGCCGCCTCACCAACGACGTGGAGAATGTCAGCATGGTGCTCGGCTCCAGCGCAACCCAGTTGTTTGGCAGCCTGGTCACTATTGTGGGCGTGGTGGTGACGATGCTGCTCATCAACCTGCCCCTGACCCTTGCGACGCTGCTTACCATGCCTCTGTCGGTGTTTGTGACGCGCTGGATTGCTCGCCGCACGCGGCAAGGCTTTCGCGATCAACAGCAACACCTGGGCGAGTTGAACGGCATCATCGAGGAGACGGTCACGGGGCAGCGGGTGGTCAAGGCGTATGTGCGCGAGGAGATGGTGCTGGCCGATTTTGACGTGGCTAACCAAAAGTTGCGCGCAGCGGCCACCAAAGCCTCTATTCTGAGTGGCTTTATGGGGCCGTTGATGAACATGATCAACAACTTGAGCCTGGCGTTTGTGGCCGCCGTGGGCGGTTTGCTGGCCGTGAATGGGCTGGCTTCTGTGGGTAATGCGGTCAGCTTTGTGAACTATGCCCGGCGCTTTACCCGGCCCATCAACCAGTTGGCCCAGTTGTTCAACTCGGTTCAGTCGGCGCTGGCCGGTGCCGAGCGGATTTTCGAGCTGCTGGACGAGGAGCCAGAGATAGCCGACGCCCCGAACGCCAGCGCGCCGAAGGATATCGCCGGGGAGGTGGTGTTTGAGGATGTCTGCTTTAGCTACGAGCCGGGTGTGCCGGTGCTCAAGCATGTCAGCCTGCACGCCAAGCCGGGCCAGACCATTGCGCTGGTGGGGCCGACGGGCGCAGGCAAGACGACCATCGTGAACCTGCTCACGCGCTTTTACGAGATCGATAGCGGCACGATCCGCATTGACGGGGAGGACATTCGCAATATCAGAAAGGATGTGCTCCGCCGCAAGCTGGCGCTGGTGTTGCAGGATAATTTCTTGTTCGGCGATACGGTGATGGCGAATATTCGCTATGGGCGGCTGGATGCGACGGACGAGGAGGTGATCGAGGCGGCGCGCCTGGCGAACGCCCATTCCTTCATCGAGCGGCTGCCTCAGGGCTACCAGACGGTGTTGACCGAGCGGGCGAGCAACTTGAGCCAGGGCCAACGGCAATTGCTGGCGATTGCCCGCGCTATTCTGGCGGACCCGGATATCCTTATCCTGGACGAGGCGACGAGCAATGTGGACACCCGCACGGAGAAGCATCTGCAGGATGCGCTCTTGCGGCTGATGCAGGGGCGCACGAGCTTTGTGATTGCCCACCG
>JAAYXX010000472.1 GCA_012515695.1 Chloroflexota bacterium | reverse complement strand
GTGAAAGTGCACTACAAAATAGCCAACCCGTTTCAACGGGTTTTCTCTTTCGGCAGCCTGGGAATTCATTCCTCGGCATATATGCCGCTGGCTGGGCCGAGCGAGTAGTAGCAAGGCTAGCGCCGCCTCGGTTACCCAACTATTTTGTTAACCTTCATTAACGGGTTTCATCTTTCCGCAGCCTGGGACATTCAGTCCCAGGTGTAGCCGCGCAAACGATTTACAGCGGTGACATGGCTCGCAGTTCGGGCACGGTAGTGGCCAGCACGCTGACGACGTAATCCACTTCCTCGGCGGTGGTATGGCGGCCCAGCGTCAGCCGCAGGCTGCCCCGCGCCAGGGTAGGCTCGATGCCCAACGCCGTCAGCACGTGCGAGGGGCCATTTTCGCCAGAGGCGCAGGCCGAGCCGGTGCTGGCCGCAACCCTCGCCAGATCGAGGCGCAGCAGGATGGACTCGCCCTCGATTCCAGGGAAGACAAAGCTGGCGTTATTGGGCAGGCGTTGGTGCGGGTGGCCGGTCAATTGTGCGCCGGGGACGTTCCCCAACACGCCCAAGATTAGTCGGTTGCGGAGGTCTGTCAACCGCTCTTGCTCGGTGTCCACGTCTTGATAGGCGAGTTCTAGCGCCGTCGCCAGCCCCACGATATAGGGCACATTCTCCGTGCCTCCGCGCAAGTGCCGCTCCTGGCCGCCGCCCGTCTGGGTGGGCAGCAGGGGCGTGCCCTGGCGCACATAGAGCACGCCGACCCCTTTGGGGGCGTAGAACTTGTGGCCGGAAAGCGACAGCAGGTCAACCTGCAAGCGGTTTACGTCCAGGTCCAGGCTGCCGCCCGCCTGCACAGCGTCCGTGTGGAAGGGGATGCCCTTCTCGCGGGCGATCTGGCCGATCTCGGCGATGGGTTCGATGGTCCCCACCTCGTTGTTGGCATACATAATCGAGATAAGGGTCGTTTCGTCGGTGATGGCTCGCCCCACGGCGTCGGGGTCCACCAGCCCTTGCCGGTCCACCTCGACATAGGTTACCCGGTAGCCCAAGTATTTGGCCAGTTGCTCGCAGGTGACGCCCACCGCGCTGTGCTCGATGGGGGTGGTGATGATGTGCTTGCCCCGCTCGCGCTGGGCGAGAGTGACCCCCCGCAAGGCGAGGTTGTCGCTTTCGGTGCCGCAACTGGTAAAGATGATCTCGGTGGGCCGACAGCCCAGGATGTCGGCTACCTTTTTGCGCGATTCGTCAAGGGCCTGCCGCGCACCGCTGGCAAAGCGGTACACGCTGGACGGGTTGCCGTACTGCTCGGTGAAATAGGGAAGCATGGCGTCCACGACTCGCGGGTCTACCGGCGTCGTGGCGGCATGGTCCATGTATACAAAATGGTCTATAGTTGCCATCATTTCCTGTTCTCGCATCGCACGCCCTGACGGCATGCAGTTATTCTCCCGTACGAACGATCTTGACGTCTGACGCGGGCGCATCCGCAGATGCGGTCGCATCTGGCGAAGCGGTCGCATCTGGCGAAGCGGTCGCATCTGGCGAAGCGG
>JAAYXX010000471.1 GCA_012515695.1 Chloroflexota bacterium | reverse complement strand
TGCAAATGGTACAGGCGCTCATAGCGATCCATGATTTTCCACCTTCCTTGATGACAGTATCGTCGGCGTCACTCCATCAAATAGGACCCTATTTACAATATACCTGCTACCGCGCCATTTTCTGTCGCTTTTCTGGGGATACCCGAATCAGAGTTGCGTTTGAGGAAGCAGATGCGGAGCCACGCACCTGCCAGACATCATTTGTGGAATACCAGCCCCTGACTATCAGGACGCCAAAGCAACGCACAAGATACGCCATATACTCTTATCCATACCCTGCAATCGCAAAACAGCCAGAAGAGGCTCTTGCGGCGCAGACTGGTCTAGTGTTCAAAGGTGGCCCGGCTCGACCTGGTGCAAGCCCCCCAAATATCAAGCCAGAGGGTGGAGCTGCCCACCCTCCGGCTTGATTACCTCGCGCTCTATAGCAATTGATACAGGGGTTGCCTGGCTAACCCGCTGGCCGCAAACTGGTGTAAATGGTATTCACCAACACCTTAGAAGCGCCATCTTTGGTCAGACAGGCCACAGCGCCAGCCTCCCGCATCGCCAGCGCCACGTCGGCCTCTTGGTGCATCGAGAGGCCGATTACCCGCACCTGCGCGCACTCGGCGAGAATCCGGCGCGTCGCAGCAATCCCATCGAGCTTGGGCATGGTCACATCCATGATAACAACGTCCGGCTTGAGTTGGCGAGCCAGCTCGACCGCGGTCTGTCCGTCGCTCGCTTCGCCCACTACTTCGATATTCGGCTGGCCGCGCAACAAACTGGCGATCCCCTCGCGCACAATCTGACGATCATCCGCCAGAAGCACGCGAATTCTATTCCCGTTTACCGCCGGGACGCGGATGGCGGAGACGCCCTGCGCCTGGCCCGGCAACGCCTTGTCCACATGGACCGCTTTCGAGAGAGGCGCATACAGCACGATGCGCGTCCCCACGCCGGGGGCGCTCTCAATTTCCAGCCGCCCCCCCAGCGCCACAAGTCGCTCTTGAATGCTGAACACCCCATACCCGCCACTCAACGTCTTGTCGTGCTGGCGTTGGGTTGGATCAAAGCCAATCCCCTGGTCAGCAACCACCACCCGCACTTGTTGGTCGGGGGTTGGGGCCACCTCTACCGTGGCATGACGAATCCCCGCATGCTTGACCACGTTGAACAGTAGCTCGCGGACGGCCTGGAAGAGGAACATGCGCACATCCTCAGAAGCAACATGCACCCGCTCGTCAGCGTCTATCTCTACCGTCAGCCCATGCTTCTCTTGCATCCAATCTTCCAGCCAATGCAAGGCCGCAGCCAGCCCCAGGTCAATCACCGGCGGGGAGAGTTCCACGGTGAGCGACCGCGTCAACTGAACCGACTGGTCCAGCAATTCACTGATTCGCTGCAACACATCCTGATTTGCTTTCCCGCCTCGAAGCTGGACAGCCCCCACCCGGAGCTTGGCAGCAGCGAGAAGCTGTTGCAGATCGTCGTGGAGCATCTGGGCCAGTCGGCGACGTTCGCGCTGTTCGGCCTGGGTCAACTCGGCGGCCAATATCCGCAGTTGAGCAGCGCGCTGCTCCAGCTCGACATTGGCCCGTTGCAGCGCCTCCTCGGCTCGCTTGCGCTCGGTGACATCGCGGGCGGCGGCGAAAACGCCCTGCAATTCCCCCGCCTCGTTGCGATACACCGTCGCGTTGTATAGCACGTCCATCGTGTGCCCCGAAACGTGGCGCATGGTCAGCGGATAGTCGCGCACCAGCCCCCTGTCTATCACCTGCTGATAGCCCTCTTGCGCCTTGTCCGGTTCGGTGAAATAGTCCGTAAAGTCGCTGCCAATCAGCCGCTCGCGGGGCACACCCGTGGCCTCTTCTGTGGCCTTGTTCACGTCGGTGATCTTGCCCTG
>JAAYXX010000470.1 GCA_012515695.1 Chloroflexota bacterium | reverse complement strand
CCCATTACCAGGTCTGATTTTACTCCCGAACAAGCAACAGGAGGAACCCCATGAGCAAGCTGGATCTTCTGGTGCGCGGCGGCAAAGTTGTGCGCCCGCGTATAGGCGTTGTCGATGCCGATGTGGGCATTAGAGACGGCCGCATTGTGCTGGTAGCCGAGCCGGGTCTGGATCTTGAAGCCAGGCGCACGCTGGAGGTGGACGGGCTGCACGTCTTTCCGGGTGTTGTCGACGCCCATGCGCACATTGGGCTGGGGGGCGGCGAGGAGGAATACCAATCAGATACAGCGGCAGCAGCCTTGGGTGGTGTGACTGCTATCCTTTACTATTTGATTGACAAGAACAGCTACCATCCGGCAATCCAGGAACACCTTAATCTCGCCCAGGGGAAAGTCTCAGCTGATTTCGGATATCACGTGACGCTGATGACCGAAGAGCACATGCGCGAGATTCCGGAGATTGTGATGCGCTGGGGCATCAAGTCCTTCAAGTTTTTTATGCACTTTCGTGGTGATGAGGGCCTGTACATGGGAGTGACGGGCACCGACGACGGCCTTCTGTACGGCATGATGGAGTCCATCGCCAGTAACGACAGTGTTCTTGCCGTTCATCCGGAAAACATAGAAATCGCCTGGCTGTTGGGTAGACGTTTGAAAGAAGCGGGCAGAGAGGACCTGGCAGCATGGAATGAGAGCCGCCCCCCGTTTGTCGAGGCTGAGGCTATCCACCGCGCCGGCTTCCTCGCCGCCCAGGTAGGCTGCCCCCTCTATCTGGTGCACATTACCTCTGCACTGGCTCTGGAAGAGGCATTGCTGCTACGCGGCCGGTTCCCCAATTTGTCCCTCTTCCTGGAAACCTGCCCGCACTATTTGACCCATCACGACCGCTCGGAAATCGGGGTTTTGGGCAAAGTGAACCCGCCTCTGCGTGCCCATGCCGATCTCGATCCGTTATGGCAAGGCGTGCTGGACGGCTCGTTTGATACGGTTGGCTCGGATCACGTCGGCAGGCGCCTGGAGAAGAAGCAAGGGACGGTCTGGCAGGCGAGTGCGGGATTTCCCGGGATGCCCACGCTGCTGCCCGTTCTGTTATCGGAAGGCTATCACAAAAGAGGGCTTTCCTTGGAGCGCATCGCCGACCTGGTTGCACGCCGCCCCGCAGAAATTTTCAAGATGGCTGATCGAAAAGGGGATATTGAAGTCGGTCTTGACGCAGACCTTGCCATTGTCGACCTAAACTGGGAGCGCACGCCGGACGCAGACTGGCTCGGCACGTGGTCGGATTACACCATTTATGACGGCTGGTCTCTGAAAGGCTGGCCCCGCTACACGATCCTTCGCGGCGAAGTCGTCCAGCAAGATGGTGAGATCCAGATTGAGCCCGGACACGGACAGTATATTGCTCACCACTAGGTAATCTTGGGAAGGGGTGGCTGATGCCAGGCCCCGGCATGAGCCACCCCTTCGCCATTCAAAACGACTTCAGCACGAGCCGACGACACAATCGCTGGTACGGCCCCTAGCTTCCTGTGGCTGCCGGTACGGGGTGATATGAAGTGGTCCTGGAAAATGAGGATGCGTATCGCCGCGGTCGGCTCGAGGTATCTTCTGGATTCTGGTCGGCGATCCTGACCTGCACGTCGATTGAGAAGATTGACGCGCTGGCGTTTTCCCCACGTGCGTGGGGGTGAACCGCCGATTGTAGTAGCGGTACGTGTCCGCCACCGCTATCACGCAACGTCGCCCAATCCCCATTGTTGTTCCAGACAGATCGCTGTCCCGCTGCCGGAGCTGAAGCCGCACGAGTCGGTGTACGCCTCAATCGTGCACACTCCCGCATCTCTGACCCGGCTGTAACGGGAAGTCCGGGAAGGTGAACATTGACCCCACCTTTGCACCTTGCCTGCGGCCGGCGCCCAGCCAGCCGATTCCGTTGACTTACCACCCCTTCGCGGCGACAATCCTGCTGACAATGCCTTACAGGGGTGCAAACCATGAAAATCAACAGGCGACAGATGTTGGGCATCCTCACCGTCATCGTCTCCAGGTCGCCAGACGCACGAGACGCGACCGAGATGGTCATCGAATCAATTCGCCGGCCCCCGGCCGAAGTCCAGCCGCTCTACAACGAAGCAGCTGCCCGCGCCCTATCCGACCAGAGCGCGGGATTCACCAAACAGGAGGAGAGACTCATTCGCCGGCTCATCGCTCCTGAAGTGCAGCCCCGCACGATTTCCCTCAACGTGCGCGTGACTCCCGCCGAGCGTCAGCAGCTGGGCAAAGCCGCCCGCGCCGTCGGATACCAGTATCTGTCCGACTACGTGCGCGCCATGCTGGGCCTGCCCCACACACCGCCTCGACCTCTCCCCAGCCCAGACGATGATTGTTTCCGCCCGATGTAGAAGGCTCCT
>JAAYXX010000058.1 GCA_012515695.1 Chloroflexota bacterium | reverse complement strand
TTGCTGACCAGCACATCCAGGCCGCCGTAGGTCTCCACAGCATAGTCCACAAAGGCGCGGCAATCGTTCTCGACGGTCACGTCCACGCGGCAATAGCTGGCTTCTCCGCCCGCCTGCCTGATTTGTTCGACGGTGTTTTGCAGCGGTTCCAGGCGACGCCCGCCTACGACGACGCGCGCGCCCTCCCGTGCCAGCATGAGCGCGATCCCCTGGCCTATGCCAGTGCCTCCTCCGGTGATAATGACGACTTTGCCTTCCACCCGTTTGCCCATGATTCCCCCTTGCGTTGCGTCGAGTCTGCGCTGAACAGGCGCGCTGCGATAATGCAGATGGTGATGGCGGGATTATAGCCGAGAAGAACAGTGTGGGTCAAAGACTCCTTACATGAATAATCAAACTTTCCCTACAGACTCTTACCGGGCGTTTTTGGTATAATGGGGCGGTATTTACGTGATCTCCCCCCGGATTGTGCCGGGGCAAGCACAGCAGCATCAATAGACCCTGGATTGTCTGGCAGCAGTCAGCCGAAAGAACGGGGCCAACGCTTGCCACTCCGGTCGCGCCCAGAGTTCCCCTGTTTGAGTTCGTTTACAGATAGACCTGCCGGTATGCCATCGCCTGATGGCATCTGCTGATGACACCTGCTCATCATTCCACACCTCCACAAGCCCTTGCGCTCTCCTATCCTGGTGCGTCTCTCCCTCAAGGCCCGGCATGGTCCACCATGCGGCTATCCCATTGCGATATTGCGCGTTCGTCTCGCTCGCTCAGTGTGCGGCGGGTTAGCCGGGAGGCCATACGCGCTGGAGGGGGGATTGCGCTGATACGCCATATGTATGGCTCCAAGTGAGATTAGTAATCAAGGAGGGTGATCCATGTTCAAGTCCCATCGGATGTGGACTGTGATGCTTGTGGTGGTTTTGTTGCTGGGCGTGGCTTATGTGTCCAGCGCCCAGACGCCAACGACAACGCAGGTAGTGCCTAGCGTCACCGTGGAAGACCAGGAGATTGTTAACGGCACGGTGACTGTCCAGAACGTGGTCGCGGCAGAAGACGGTTGGATGAATATTCACCGTTCGGCCAATGGCACGTTTGGCGAAGTAATAGGCCACACGTTTGTGCAGGCGGGAACCACGGAGAATGTGGTTGTTCCCATCGAAGTGGACCAGGCTACCGAGACGTTGCACGCCATGTTGCATGTGGATGCAGGCCAGGAGGGAGTCTACGAGTTCCCCGGCCCTGATCAGCCGGTGTTGGTGGACGGCGAGATCGTTGTGCAGCCGTTCACGGTGACCAACTTTGCGCAGTTGGGTGTCACGCCTGGCGCAGCAGCGGGCACGCCCACCGCTATGACCGGCACGCCTGCGGCTGGCACGCCCACCGCTGCGGCTGGCACGCCTACTGCTGGCGCTGCTACGCGCACGGTCGCCGCGGCGCCTGTGCTGCCTGAAACCGGCCAGGAAATGACGGTTACCCCCGCGCCTGTGCTGCCCGAAACGGGCCAGGAAATGACTCCCACTCCCGCGCCCGTGCTGCCCGAAACCGGCCAGGAAATGACTCCCACCCCCGCGCCCGTGTTGCCCGAAACGGGGCAAG
>JAAYXX010000469.1 GCA_012515695.1 Chloroflexota bacterium | reverse complement strand
GTCCACGATACGGCCAACGACGTCGTCCATGTGGGGCATCTGGAACCAGGCTCCCGGTGCTGCTACCGTGTCGAGTTGGGGTTGACTGTTCTCAACGAAATCAAGACCCAGCGCGTCCTTGATCCAGCTACCGGCCTGATAGACATTACCCAGGCGGAGGGCTAGTCATGCCCGACCTGGATAGATTGATCGAACAGGCCCCTTCCACCCTGGACCGCTTCCGCCTGGATGGCAAGCACGCCATCGTGGTCGGCGGCAACCGGGGGCTGGGCCAGGCGATGGCGATGGGGTTGGCCGCCGCTGGCGCCGATGTCTGCGTGGTGGCCCGGGGGCCTGCCGGATTGGAGGAAACCGCCCAGGCCATCACTCAGCTGGGTAGACGCGGCCTCTGCTTTGCGGCTGACGTCACCGACGAGGCGCAGGTAGAGCAGATGGTGCAGTTTGTCCACGAGGCGTTCGGCAGCATTGACATCCTCGTGAACAGCCAGGGCACCGTGGAACTGCAACCCACCGAGACGTTTGATACCGACGCCTGGCAGCAGGTCATGGACGTGAACCTCAAATCCGTCTTTTTGTGCTGCAAGCACGTGGGCCGGGTGATGCTGCCCCAGGGCAAGGGCAAGATTATCAACATCTCCTCTGTGCGCGGGTTCCAGGGGCGTGCCCAAGACCCCGCCTACGCCCCCAGCAAGGGAGCCATCAACCAGCTTACCCACTCGCTGGCTATCGAATGGGGTCCGCGAGGCATCAATGTGAACGCCATCGCCCCCGTCTTTACCCGAACGGTCATGGCGGCCCCCATCCTCGACGACCCCGCCAAGCGGCAGTGGGTCTTGAGCCGCATCCCAATAGGCCGCGTCGGTGAGCTAGATGACCTGTTCGGGCCGGTGGTATTCCTGGCCTCTGAGGCATCCAACTTTGTCAATGGGCATGTCTTGCTCGTAGATGGAGGTTGGGTCGCCGCGTAGGGTTGGTGCAGTCTCCACTGTCTACACAGAAAGGACATCAACGTGAGCACTGAGGCATCGTCACAGTCTGGCCTGACGCATGTCTGGGAAAAGGTCGAGATTACCCTACATGCCGCCAACGCGTACGAGAATCCCTATACTGACGTCGAGGTCTGGGTTGACCTGCAAGGCCCCGGCTTTCAGAGGCGAGTGTACGGCTTTTGGGATGGCGAGGACGTGTTCCGCGTGCGCGTGCTGGCTACCACCCCCGGCGAATGGCGCTGGACCAGCGGGGCCAACGTGGCCGACAGCGGCCTGCGCGATCAGTCGGGCGCGTTCCGCGCTATCGCCTGGACCGAGGCGGAAAAGCAAGAGAACCCCTGTCGGCGTGGGTTCTTGCGTCCCACGGGCAACGGCCACGCCATCGAGCACGCCGACGGTACCCCCTGCTTCCTGCTGGGCGATACCTGGTGGTCCACGCCAACGTTCCGCTATCGCTGGGACGATGACGGTATCGAGCGCCCCATCGGCCCGGAAATGGGCTTTAAGGATATGGTGCGGCTGCGCCGCTCCCAGGGGTATAACTGCATCGCCATGATCGCCGCCTTCCCCAACTGGGCCAACGACGGCCACCCGCCTCATATCGAGTTGGACGGCGCGGAGCATACCGGCATCCGCTCGGCGTGGCGGCAGGCGGGCACCCAGAGCGCCAAGGATATGCACAACGAGGGCGGGCGTCCCTTCTTGTTCCCCGGTCGCGTCCCCGGCTATAAGGACGTCTACCCGGACATGGACCGCATCAATCCCGCCTATTTCCGCTACATGGACCGCAAGGTGGATTATCTGAACGCGCAGGGGTTCATCCCCTTTATCGAGGTGGCCCGCCGCGATGCCAGCCAGGCATGGGCCAGATTCTACAACTGGCCCGCCTCCTATGCGCGCTATATCCAGTACGTATGGACCCGCTACCAGGCCAATAACTGCATTTTCAGCCCCATCCACTTTGACTGGGCGCACCTGAGCATCCCCTCGCGGGCCTACAACGAACCGGCCAACGCCGTGGTCGCCAAGGGCATTCCCGCCTTTGACACGCTGCGCTCCTGCAACTCAGCGGGGTCGAGCCTGATAAACTTTGGCAATTCGGACCAGAACAAATGGCTGACCATGCACCAGATCGGCAACCTGCGCCACCACGCCAGCCATTGGCTCCTGACCGAGATCTACCACGAGTCACAGCCCACGCGCCCCGCGCTGAATGGCGAGCCGTACTATGCGGGGTGGCCTCCCGGCACGCCCATCCTGCCCGGCACGGAAGAGGCCGACACGTACTGTCGCTCAGGGATGTATGGCAGCTTTCTGTCAGGCGGGTTGGCCGGGCATATCTATGGAGCCGAAGCGCTGTGGGGCGGGGATATCGAGCCAGCAGCGCCCTACAAAATGTGGGACGCGCTCCAGTGGCGTTCCGGCGCGCAAATGCAGTATCTGCGCGAGTTCGCCCTGTCTGAAGGGGCACGCTATCAAGAGCTGGTTCCCAACGCGCAACTGGTCTACCCGAACCAGACCCACGAATGGGAAGGCAACCGGGGCTGGGCCTATTGTGCCCGCACGCCGGACAAGAGCCTGTTCATGGTCTACTTTGAAGCCGATTGCCCCCAGTCTATCGTGCGCGGCACGCTGTACGAGCGCACCTATCACGCGCAGTGGTTCAACCCGCGTAATGGGGAATGGACAGACATCGGCCCGCTAACCGCCAGCCACCAGTGCGAGATCAAGCTGCCGCCTCAACCCACTTCGGAAGATTGGGCGCTCAAGCTGACGTTGGTCCCGTAGGGTTCAGTTCGTGAGTCCGTTGCATCTGCCAATGCTCATCAAAGAACACAAAGGGTAAAATATAAGCTGGTATCCATGCATAGTCAGGTGGCTACCCGATTGTGCATGG
>JAAYXX010000468.1 GCA_012515695.1 Chloroflexota bacterium | reverse complement strand
GGTCAGAGTAAATGGCTAAACTTTCAACCACCAGCCAATCGCTTCTCTTGCTATGCACCGGGTTTGGTGCTATCATCCTGAGCGCATCGAGAAATTCGTCGAAGATATGGAGGCGTACAGTGCAAGTTAACGTCCAAGCAGGGGCGATCCAGGAAGTATCTTCAGATTTAGTTGTAGTCAACTTGTTTCAGGGTGTGGACCAGCCAGGCGGAGCTGCTGGCGCAGTGGATAGCGCATTGGGTGGTAGTTTGCGCGAGCTGATCGCAATAGGCGATTTCAAGGGCAATGCCGAAGAGATGGCGCTGCTCTATTCGCGGGGCGCCATTCCGGCCAAGCGCGTGTTGGTGGTGGGCCTGGGTAAGCCAGAGGATTTTACCCTGGACGTGGTGCGCCGGGTGTCGGCGGTCGTCGCTCGCAAGGCTCGCGAGTTGGGCGTCACGCACTATCATTCTATCGTGCATGGCGCTGGCACAGCCGGGCTAGACCCCGCCGAGGCCGCCCAGGCTGTGGTAGAAGGCACCCTGTTGGGCAGCTATCGCTTTGATATACACAAGGCCCGCCCAGAGAACCCAGAGCCTGAACTAGAGGCGCTGACGTTGGTGCAGCTTGACGAGGCTTCCCTGCCCGCGATTCAGGCGGGGGTGCGTGTCGGTCAGGTGGTGGCCGAGTCCGTCACGATGGTCCGAGACCTGGTCAATCAGCCGTGTAACTTTTGCACGCCTACCCTGCTGGCCGAAGCAGCCGAACAGATCGCGGCCGAGGCGGGGCTGGCCTTCGAGGTGTTGGGCGAGCGTGAGATGGCCGATCTGGGCATGGGTGCGCTGCTGGGTGTGGCTCAGGGGTCCAACGAACCCGCCCAGTTCATCATCCTGGAACACAACCGCGATCGCTCAGACTTGCCTACCTACGTGATCGTTGGCAAGGGCATCACCTTTGACGCGGGGGGGCTTTCCATCAAGTCAACGGGCGGCATGCAGGGGATGAAGCTGGATATGGCCGGGGCCGCCGCCGTTATCGGAGTGCTGCACGCCATTGGAAAGCTCGACCTGCCGCTGCATGTGGTGGGGTTGGCCCCTGCCACCGAGAACCTGCCGGGCGGGCGGGCCTACAGGCCGGGCGACGTGCTCAAGTCCATGTCTGGCACGACCATTGAGGTCATCACGACCGACGCCGAGGGGCGGCTGATCCTGGCCGACGCCCTGAACTATGCTGCTCGCTACAAGCCTCAGGCGGTGGTGGATATCGCAACCCTCACTGGCGGGAGTGTGGTGGCCTTGGGGCATGTGGCCGCCGGGCTGATGGGCAATGACGCGGAACTGATGCAGACCATCAAGGTAGCCTCCGAACAGACAAACGAAAAAGTGTGGGAGCTGCCTTTCTTCAAAGAGTACGAGGAACAAATCGAGAGCAGCATCGCCGACGTCAAGAACAGCGGGGGCGGCGATGCTTCGGCTATTACCGCCGGGCTTTTCCTGCGTAAATTCACCGATTACCCTTGGGCGCACGTGGATATGCCTGGGATGATGGCCTCCGAAGGGACCAGTGGCTACACGGTCAACGGCGCTACCGGTTTTGGCACGCGCCTGTTGATTCAATGGCTGCGCGATCGGGCGAATCAGGCATCCTAGGCGCATCAAAATGTAAGGCGGGTCGCGGTGGCGCGCGGACTCGCCATTTCGTAGGCAGCTGAAACTGCACCAGCCAGTGCAATCGCCATGCATGGCGCGCCTGCCTTCGCAGGCTTGGGAGCCAGTCGCCGAAGGGCGACTTGACACCGGTTGCCGCGGTTTTAGCCGCCCATCTTGATGGCTGTTACGCGCCGTGGCCGCCTGGAGTCTTGCATAATCAGGGCCTTGCCGCACATTGTCTGACTAACAGGCCCTTCTCATCCAAGAAGGGCCTGTTATCTGCACGCTTTGTGGTCCATACAAGGTAGGTGTGCATGAAGACATTGACGAACTATCGCGGCTATGTAATCCTCTCTCTGCTCTACGCTCTCGGCCTGGGGGGGTACGTGCTGTACGACCGCTGGCCCCGGCCTGCGCCAATCATCATCACGCAGCCCACCCCCGTCCCCACGGCCACCACTACGCCCATCCCAACGCCCGCGCCCATGCGGGTGCATGTGGTCGGCGCTGTCAGGCAGCCCGGCGTGTATGCGGTGGAACCGGCCAGCCGCTTGATCGAGGCCGTCGTAGCCGCCGGGGGATTGGCAACCGACGCCGATGAGGAGCGGGTGAATCTGGCCGAACCCCTCTACGACGGCCAGCAGGTGTATATCCCCCGCATAGGCACGCCCGTGCCCCCCAGCCCCACCCCGTCGCGGCCTACGCCATCTCCCACGCAAGCGGCTCTCGCGCTGATTACCGCCCCGCAATCTGCGGCCCCGCAAGCCGCGGCTCCGCAAGCCGCGGCAGCGGGCGCCAAAATCAACATCAACACCGCTTCGCTGGCCGAACTGGATACCCTCCCCGGCATCGGGCCAGCGTATGCCCAGCGCATCATCGACTACCGAGAGACCTATGGCCCCTTTACCGACATCTCTCAAATCACCGAGGTGAACGGAATAGGCCCTGTTACCTTTGAGCGCCTTCAGGGGTTGATTGTCGTCGAGTGAAGGGTGGAACAATTGGTGAATCTGGGCTATATTATGCGAAAATATGGCATTTTGTATACTAGTATTCCTGATCGCAAAATTGAAACCAAACTAGACCCGATAGAAACCGTATTTCAACCTTCGAATGCTATGATGGCAAACAGATAACAGGGTCATTGCGCCAGGCATTATGACCAGGGATAAATCTGGGGAGGAAGAACATGCGGAGCTTGAACATTCGGGTTACGGTAGCGGTCGGCGTTTTGGTGTCCTTATTCTTGATTATCGTTTCGGGCTTTGTGGCGACGTCGAGCCGCGATTTGTTCCTGGTCATCCTGGGGTTCGCGTTCGGTCTGGTGGCCGTATGCCTCAACGACTCGCTCAAGGTGCGCCGCACAAACCATTCCTGAGAGCGTTCTTGCGCCATCAACTGCGCCGGTTGTCTGGCCAAGGGGGATATATAGCAAACGCCAGGGGATAATACCCCTGGCGTTTGCTGTGTGTAGACAGTTAGAGTGATGCCATTGACAGCGCACCCCGCCCTGTTATAATGCTCGTCAACATACATCGAGGGGGGAGCATGAAGCTCGACTACATCCGCACATTTTTGCTGGGTTTCGGCTTCTTTGGTATCTCTATTGTCTGGTCCGTCTATAACGCGTTCGTGCCCGTCTTTTTGCGCGAGTACGATCTCCCCTGGTCTCTGGTCGGCTTTGTGATGACCCTCGACAACATCCTGGCCATCACCCTGCTGCCCTACATTGGGCAGCTGAGCGACCGCACGCGCAGCCGTTTGGGGCGACGCATGCCCTACATCCTGTTGGGCACGCCCATCGCGGCCCTGTTCCTGGTGACCATCCCCATGCTGCACCTCAATCTGCCCCGCGTTGCATCAACGTTCGCATTCATGACCTTTGCGATTGTGATGATGAACATCGCGATGGCGATTTTCCGCACGCCCACGGTGGCCCTGATGCCCGATATCACCCCCTCGCCGTTGCGTAGCAAGGCCAACGGGATCATCAACCTGATGGGCGGGGTGGGCACTTCTATCGCCTTTTTGATCGGCGGGGCGTTGTTCGCCTACGCACAATCGGCGCCCTTTATTCTGGCGGCGGTGGTGCTATTGATGGCCGAAGCGGTGGTGCTGCTGACCATTCGAGAGCCAAAGGTGGACGTGGCGGCTGTTGCGACGGACGGCGGCAAGGTGCAGCGCCCCAGCCTGGGCCAATCGCTGCGCTCGACGCTGGCGGATGTGGCGGGCATTGTGCGCCAACGCGACAAGAGCGCCCTGTTCGTTTGCCTGGCTATCTTTTGCTGGTTCATGGGCTATAACGCCATCGAGACGTTTTGGACCTCCTACGGCAAGGAAGTGCTGTATGCCGGGGAGATCGCGGCGGGCACGCTGACCGCCGACGCAGCGGTGGCCCGCGCGGCCTCCCTGCTCACCTACCTATCGGCGGCCTTTTTGGTGTTTGCGCTGCCCGCCGGGTTCATCGCCACGCGCTTTGGCCGCAAGCCCACCATCCTGCTGGGGCTGGGCGTGTTGTTCGCCTTGTGGGCTGGCATGCGCTTTACCACCAACAACATTTATGTCATGGTGACCCTGGTGGTGTCGGGCATCGCCTGGGCGCTCATCAACATCAACTCGCTGCCCATCGTGGCCGACCTGGCCCCGGCGGGCAAGATCGGCGCGTATACCGGCATCTATTACTTTTTCTCCATGCTGGCCGCTTCCACCTCCCCCACCATTGTGGGCTGGCTGATGGACCTGGCCGGGGTGCGGGTGATGTTTGTCTTTACGCCGGTGTTCATGCTGCTGGCCTTCCTCTGCATGTTGGCGGTGCGTCGCAGCGAGCCGGTGGCCGCTCCCACCGCCTGGGAAGCCGTGGCCGACGCCGATTTCTAGCGGCAAAAAGAACAGGGGCAAGAACCTCTCGTGGTTCCTGCCCCTGTATTCTGGTGTTCGACTGCCGGGGGGCGCTATTCCTCGCCCACTACCTTCATATCCGGCAGGAGGATGTAGGGCATTCTCAACATGCCGCGCACCCAGTAGTTCTCCTGGCTGATGGCCCCGATCTCGCGCAGGTTCTCATAGATGTTCCCCGCAATGGAGACGTTCTTTACCCGGCCTGTAATCTCGCCGTGGTCAATGAGATATCCCAGGCCGATGGCATTGGAAAAAGCCCCGCTGATCGCGTTCCCCTGGCCCAATCCCAGCAGGCTTTCCACCAGCAGCCCATGCTCGATACCGGCCAGCATCTCGCGGAGGGGCTGGTCGCCCTCCTGGAAGATCAGGTTGGAAGGCGAGGGGGAAGGCGTGGAGAACAGCCCGCGCGCGCCGTTGCCTGTGCTTTGCGTCTCCATCATCGCCGCTGTACGCAGGTCATACAGAAACTCGGCGCACGTGCCCTGGTGGATCAGCGCCTTGCGACGGCAGGGCACCCCTTCCTGGTCGTGGCTGCTGCTGCGCGGGCGGGCGGAAATCGTCGGGTCGTCCCATAGCGTCAGGCGGGCGTCGAACAACTGCTCACCCAGGCGTTCCTTCATGGGCGACGTGCCCCGCTGGACATTCTGCCCGTTGACGCCCATCATGATGGGCAGGGCCAACACCATCGCCCCGCTAGGCGAAAAGATGACGGGCATGCGGCCCGGGCGCAGCCTGGCCGGGCGCTTGGCCCGCTCAACCTTGTCGGCCAGGCGTTGCACCGCCTCTCGATAGTTCTCGCTGAACGCGATATCATAGACCGAGTCGTACACCATCAATACGTCGTCCCCGCGCACCCGCTCCACGGAAATGCCCACCGCAAAGCTGGACGACTGGTCGCCGGTGTCGGCGCCGGCGCTGTTTCGCAGGGAAAAGCGGTCCAGGCTCCGATCAATGTCCACGCCGATCTTGGCGTCGGGGTCAATGTCCCGCAGTGTCTCGATGATCTCCCGCCCGATCTCCACCAGCCGGGGGATAGGCACGTTCGCCAGTTCCGGGTCGTAGGTCTTGACCTCCGGGCCGGGGGCGGCGGCGGGGAACACAATGGGAACCTGATCGCCATAGCGGGCCGAAGCCAGAGCGTTCTCGATCAGCTCCCCTTCGGGGACCGTTCCGCTGGCCGCGGCAAAGCCCAGCCGCCCATCCACGATTACCCGCAGGGCTGTGCCCTGGGTTTCCTGCACCGTGGCCGATTTCATTTCATTGGCCTCAAAGTGAATCTCGGTGGATTCGGACGAGACCGAGTAAACCTCTGCCTGCTTCGCTTTGGCGCGCACTGCTGACAACAAATCCATCTTACCTCCGCGATTCTCGCTCATCGGCCACCCATCGCCACATTCTGAATACGGATGTGCGGCGACCCTGTGCTTACCGGCAGCCCGCCCTGGCCCTTGCCACACGTGCCCAACTTGCTAAAAGTCAGGTCGCTGCCAATGGCGTCGATATTTTGCAGGGTGGTAAACAGGTTGCCGCCCAGGATCACATCCTTGACCATCTCGGCGATCTGGCCGTCGCGGATCATATAGGCGTATGCCGCGCTAAAAGAAAAGTTCTCCAGCATGGTCTGGCCGCCGATAGCATCACAGGCGTACACGCCCAGCTTGATGTCGCGAATCATCTCATCAAAGCTGGCGTCGCGCGGCTCGATAAAGGTGTTGGTCATACGCACAATGGGCGGGTAGCGATAGCCTGTGGCGCGGGCGTTGCCCGTTACTTGCTCGCCCATCTTGCCCGCCGTCTCGCGGGAATGCAGCCGCCCCACCAGCACCCCCTCGCGCACCAGTTCCGTGCGCTGGGTGGGCGTGCCTTCGTCGTCATAGGGGTGCGTGCCCCGCAGGCCGGGCAGCGTGCCGTCGTCCACGATGGTCAGGATGTCCCGGCCAAAGCGCCGCCCCAGCACCATCATTTCTTGCGCCTGAGGGTTGGAATAGACGAAATCTGCCTCCGACAGGTGGCCGAACGCCTCGTGCACAAACACGCCCGCCAGCTTGGGGTTGCAGATGACCGGATAGACGCCGCCCACCACCGTCTCGGCAGAGAGCAGGTCCGTGGCGCGCTGCGCGACCTCGCGGGCCAGCGCGTCCAGGTCTTGGATCTCTTCGTATCCCGTGGGGAGCGACAGGCCATCGGCGGCCCGCTGCACATTGTTCCCGTCGCGGGCCGTGGCGAGCAGATGTACCCCCGCCATCGGGCGCTCTTCGACGATGTAGGCGCCCTCTGAATTGGCATAGATCACCGTCGAAAAGGTATCGCTGTAGATGGCCTGCGTGTCAATGATTCTGTCGCCCGACAGCAAAATGTCGTTATAGCGTTCGGCGATTTCTTTTTTCTGCTCCAGCGGGATCTGGCGGAAATCGGTAGCCAGCGCGACGCGCACTTCGTCTTGCACGGGCTGCGTCTCCGCCAGCTTGACCGGCTCTCCCTGCACCACGCGGGCGCTCTGGTACGCCTGATCTACCCGATGGGCCAGGTTCCCCAGGTCGTTAAACGTGGCGATGCCCCAGCCGCCATTGCGAACCAGCGAGCGCACAATGCCCCCCTGATCCAGCGTCACGTCCGCCGTTTCCAGGTGGCGGCCATGAAAGATTACTTTGGTAGATCGGCGGGTTTCCAGCCGAATCTCGGTATAATCGGCGCGACTGGCCTTGAGCGCCGCCATAATCTGTTCGCGATCCATACAAAACTCCTTGCCCCTTGCGGGCATTATGCTCAATCAACCGGCCCTGATGGTTTCTTGCCTGCTCCGCTGGGCGGTTCCTGTTTCCCTTCGGTTGTAATAGCCTCGCTGGTCGCGGGCTGCAACGCGCTCGCTTCCTCCTGCGGGGGAGTCCAGGGCGTGCCCGGCACATACACCATATTCGGGCGGCGCAGCTTGCGCCGGATAATCAGCAGCGAGCCGAAAAAGATCACGCAGCCAATGGAAATCCACTGGGCCACTGGCAGGCCGCCAATCTTCCAGGCGTCTGGCCGCTGAAACTCGGTAAAGAAGCGAATTACCGGGTAGATGATCCCATACAGGAAAAAGATGTTGCCGTACATCCGGTCCTTGCGCCAATGGCGAGCCAGATATAACAGGATGGCGAATCCCGCAAAGCAAAGCACCGACTCGTACAGAAAAGTGGGATGAAAACGCTGGTAGGTCGCCAGTTCCGGCAGCCGATGCTCCGGGGAGATGTAGATACCCCACGGCAGATCAGTCGGCAAGCCGTATAGCTCCTGGTTGAAAAAGTTGCCCCAGCGCCCAATGGCCTGGGCCAATATCAGGCCGGGCGCGATATAGTCCGTCCATTCCAGGAAGCGCAGCTTGTAACGGCGTGCAAAGAACCATAGCCCCACCAAACCGCCCATAACAGCGCCATAAATAGCAAAACCGCTCATTTGCAGGCCAAACATCTCGTTTGGGTGCAAGCGGTAATAGTCCCAACTGGAGATGATATGGTAGACGCGCGCGCCGATCACGCCGGTGAACAGGACGACGATCAGCAGGTTCCACGCAATCTCGGGATCGTGCCCATTACGGCTGGATAGCTTGCTGGCAATGTGGGCCGCCAGCATCGCACCGGAAACGATCAGCACACCATACCAATAGACCGTGACGGGGCCCAGGCGAAATAGAACCGGATTCGGTTGCATAGTATTCTCCTACAATCACGCAAATCAATTGCCGACGGGTCGCTAGAGCGCCCTTGGGGCAGGTGGCCCGGCAGGAGCATGTCGCCAAGCCTCCCAAGCGACACAACATATTATAGCGTAAATAACACCGATGCCAAGAACGCAAAACGGCGGCCTCACCTGGGACTGAATGTCCCAGGCTGCGGAAAGAGGAAACCCGTTCAAACGGGTTTATGCGCTTCTAATGCAATTGAGTGCATTTTGTTTTATACCAGCCCGGCACCTTCAGCCCTCACCCACCCTCACCCCCGGCTGTACCCAGCCGCCCGGCATGCATGCCGCACTCTCCCAGGGGGCGAGGGCGGCATGTATGCCGGTGGCATATTGCCGCGCTTACCGCCTTCTCCCGGGGGGAGAAAGCGGCATACATGCCGGTGCCCGAAGGGCGGATGAGGGGGATTGAGAGACGCGATCGCCCTCACCTTCGGCTGTACTCAGCCGCTCCCTCTCCCTCTGGGAGAGGGAGCTTGCCGCCATCCTTGGCGGCTTGAATTATGCCAGAAGCTGGCGGTCCAATCCGCTATTGCCCCTTGACGTCCTCCCCGCGCTCTACTATTATGGCGGGCGTGTCCGTTTGGCATACTTGGCTGGAGCAACATGCAAAAGATTGTCCTCTCGCATTCAAGCGGCCCGCGTGCCCTCCCCATCCTCTACCATAACGCCGACGAAATCGCCCCCAGCCGCCGGGGGCTGGCGCTCTATCGCGTGCCCCGCGACTGGCGCGAGCGTTTCCCCCCGCAGGCGGCGGCCCGCGCCATGCAAGCCGCCGGGGTAGAGTTGCGCTTTTGCGCCGATACGCGCTATCTGGCGCTGGACCTGTTCACAGAAAACACGTTCGGCTATCCTCCGGCGCTGGCGGTGTATTTGGGGCGGCGCAACGTGGCCTGGGCGATGCTGCCGCTAAAGCAGGGGCGCGCCAAAGCGGTGCTGCTGAACTGGCAGCAGCCTATTCCGGGGGCGGGGGAGGAAACCTGGCGCATTGTGCTACCCTATGGCGCGACGGTCGCCGTCAAGGCGCTCTACCTTTCCGACGGGGCCGAGCTGTTGCCGGTGGCTGGCCGTCCGGTGCGCTGGCTGGCGCATGGCGATTCTATCACGCAGGGGGCGCACGCGCTACACCCCGGCCTGACTTATACGCACCTGGTGGCGGATCAACTGGGGTGGGACGCGCTCAACCTGGGATTTGGCGGCTCGGCCTGGGGCGACGCGGTGGTGGCCGAGTATATCGCCTCCCGCCAGGATTGGGACATCCTCAGCATCGCCATTGGCACGAACACATACGGGGCAGAACGCGCCTCCGCCGACGAGTTTGCCGCCTGCTATGACCGCTTTCTCGCGATCATCCGCCAGGCCCATCCCACCCGGCCTATCCTGTGCATCACCCCCATCTGGCGCAAGGAGGAGGCGCAGCAGACGCCCAACCGCTTTGGCGATACGCTGGACGCCTACCGGCAGGCGATTCGGCGGGTGGTGGCTGCTCGCCAGCCGGGCGACCCACGGCTACAGTTGCTCGACGGGCTGGAATTGATCGGCAGCGCGGAGGGGTTGACGGCGGACCGCATTCACCCCGACGCGCACGGCATGGTTGCAATGGCCGAGGGGGTTGCCGTTGCCCTGCGGCGCTTGTGGAACACGTAAACTTTTGGTGATGGTAGAAGGCTCGCGCGTAGAATAACAGGAGGTCTAGTTCATGCATACAGAAATCATGTATCGGCCATCGTACTCCCTGGCGGTAGTGACGCTCGACCCCAACGAGCGGATCAATGTGGAAGCAGGCTCTATGGTGAGCATGTCCGCCGGGATTCAGCTAGAGACCAAGGCTGCGGGGGGCATCCTGGCCTCGCTCAAGCGTTCCCTGCTGGGCGGCGAGAGCTTTTTCATGAACGAGTATCGCGCTTCGGCCCAGGGCGGCCAGCTTTCCCTGGCCCCTGCTCTGCCGGGCGATATGGTCGTGCTCAATCTGCAGGAGGACGAGGAGCTGCTGGTGCAGTCGGGTTCCTATGTCGCATCGGCGCAAAGCATAAGCATCGACACCAAATGGGGCGGAGCCAAGACCTTTTTCGCCAGCGAGGGGCTGTTCTTGCTGCGCTGCTCTGGTCAGGGGCCGCTGATCCTGTCCAGCTATGGGGCTATCCACGAGATGTGGCTGGATGTTGACGAGCGTTACACCGTAGACACGGGCCACCTGGTCGCCTTTGGCGAGGGAATGGGGTTTGATGTGCGGGCTGCGGGCGGCCTGAAATCCACGCTATTCAGCGGGGAAGGGTTGGTGGTAGAGCTGACTGGCCCAGGCCGCGTGCTGGTGCAGACCCGCAGCGCCGACGCGCTGTTGGCCTGGCTGACCCCGCAGGTACAGCGCCGCCTGCCCAAAAACCAATAGCCATTTCAGGAGCCGCCGCCAGGAGGACGGCGGTCCCGAGCAACTCCCTCGCCCTTTGGGAGAGGGTGCCCGAAGGGCGGGTGAGGGGGGCTTGGATGTGATGGTCCTCCCTCACCCCCTGCTCCTATGGAGCCGCCCCCTCTCCCAGTGGGCGAGGGCGGCATGTATGCCGGTGGCATATTGCCGCGCTTACCGCCTTCTCCCCCCGGGAGAAGGTGCCCGAAGGGCGGATGAGGGCAACTCCGATCTTGCCCCAGCACTTGATCCGCGAAGAGTTAGCGCCATTGGGCATCCCTGCCGGCTCAGTTCACCATTACCCTGTTCCCCTTGGCCGCCAGGGACGACGATGGCCCAAATGGGACCACCAGGTCAGGCCAAAAGTGCCAGCAATAGCGTAAGAGACAGCGCGCTCAACAACGTTGAAAAGAACACCACGCTGCTCACATAATCCGCGTCGGCGTCAAACTCGATTGCCATCAACGACGACGTCACCGCCGTGGGTGTGGCCGCCTCTACCACGCCCACGCTGAGGGCCAGCCCGCTCAGGCCCAATAGCGGGGCCAACGCCAGCGCCACCAGCCCCCCGGCCACCAGCCGCAAAGCAACCCCCACGCTCACGTTGCCATATCTGCCGCCCAGGCGCGTCTGCGAGAGTTGCAGGCCCAGCATCATCAACATCACCGGCACAGCGGCCCGCCCAATCAGCGACACCGGGCGGAATAGCACCTCCGGAACCGTGACGCCCAGGCCACGCAGCAACACAGCCAGGGAAAAGGCATACAGGCCGGGCAGCTTGAACACCTGCAACAGGGCCTTTTTCGCGCCCCCGTTGCTGCGCGACGCAAAAAAGGCCGCGACAGTATTGCAGGCCAGGTTCGACGCCACGAAAAAGATGCTCCCCAGCTCGACCCCTTCCTCGCCAAAAGAAAACAGGATCACCGACAGGCCGAAATTGCCCGCGTTGAAAAAGGCCACGCTCAACACCAGCGCGTCCACCATCGCGTTCGACCAGCGTAACAGGCGGCCCACGCCAAAAGCCAGCGCCACCATCGCCACGGTGACCAATACCACGAACAGGAACATGGAGCCGAACTGATCGGGCGTGACCGTGGATTCGACCAGCGAGGAAAAGACCAGACAGGGGACCAGCACATACAGGGCCATGCGCGACAGGCTGCGCTTGTCGATGTGCAGCTTGCGATCCAGCACAAACCCCACAGCCATTACCAAAAAAGCTGGCAGGATGTTGTTGATAAAGATGTTGCCCAGCATCGCGTAAGAACCCTTTAGACTAGAATGGAGAGTGACGGGCGACTAGCTCAGGACCAGCTTGACCGATAGCCCCACCAACAGCACCATTGTCGCATATCGAAAGGCGTTGTTGCTCATACGGCGAAAGATGCGCGTGCCCAGATAGGTAGCGGCCAGCGCCGGGATGAGCATGAGCGCGCCCAGTTGCAGGTCTTCCGCCGTGGCTACGCCCGTGGTAATCAGCACGATCATCCGCCAGGTGCCGGTCATGGTGAAATAGGCCGACAGCACCCCCTTGGAAACGGACTTGTCCCAGCCGCGCAACAGGGAATAGAGCACCACCGGCGGCCCGCCCGTGCCCAGCGCGCCATTGAACACCCCGCCCAGCGCGCCCGCCGCACAGGCCCAGGGGAACGCCTTGTGAATGCGGGTTTTCTTGGGCGACCAGAGCATCGTCGCGCAGCCCGCCAGGATCATCCCCGCCACGCCTATCTTGAGCACCTGGCCCGTCAGCTTTTGCAGCAGGAACACCCCCAGAATGGCCGCGGGGAGCGCCGTCGCCAGAATGGGCCAGACCTCACGCCATTGGATATCGCGCCGCAACGTCCACAGGTTCATGACGGGGCACGCCAGCCCCAACACGGCCACGATCACCGTAGCCCGCGCAACGGGCATAAGCGTTACCAGAATCCCCATCGCCACCAGGCCAGCCCCAAATCCGGTAATGCCCATCACCAGCCCGGCTGCTGCAAATACAGCGATCATCGTTGCTATGTCTGCCATGTTTTTTCCTTTGGGGAAGCGTGTGAGGGTTTGCGCTTTTGGGGATTTGACAAAGCCCGCGCCAATTCATACCATGAAGTCATCTCATCTTATGCAGTCCGTTAGCCCCGTCAAATTGAGGTAAAGAATGTCGAACGTTTACGATGTGTTAAAAGCGCGCGGGTTTGTGGAACAAGTGTCCGATGAAGAGGGCCTCCGCGCTGCCCTCGAGCAACCGAGCCGTTGCTACATCGGTTACGACCCCTCTGCATCCAGCCTACACGTAGGCCACCTGATGACCCTCATGACCCTGGCCCACATGCAGCAACACGGCCATCGTCCCATCGCCCTCGTTGGTGGCGGCACCGGCATGATCGGCGACCCCAGCGGGCGCACCGAGATGCGTCAGTTGCTGACGGTAGAGCAAATCCAGTCCAACGTGCAAGCCCTGAAGGCGCAAATTGGGCGATATATCGAGTTTGGCGAAGACAAGGCCACGCTGGTCAACAACGCCGACTGGCTGCTAGAACTCAAGTATATCGACTTTTTACGCGAGATTGGCCGCCACTTTAGCGTAAACCGCATGTTGGCCGCCGAAGCGTATCGCTCGCGCATGGAAGCGGGCCTCAGCTTTATCGAGTTCAACTACCAGTTGCTCCAGGCTTATGACTTTTTGTACCTGTACCAGCACTATGACTGTATCCTGCAAATGGGCGGCAACGACCAGTGGGGCAACATCCTGGCCGGAGTAGAGCTGATTCGCCGCGTGGCCGATGGGCAGGCTTTTGCGCTGACCTTCCCGCTGATTACGACGGCCTCCGGGGCCAAGATGGGCAAGACCGCCCAGGGCGCTGTCTGGCTGGACGCAAACCGGCTGGCCCCTTATGACTTTTACCAGTTCTGGATCAACACCGAAGACGCCGACGTCGAGCGATTCTTAAAGCTCTACACCTTCCTCTCACTGGAGGAAATCGCGGAACTGGGCAAGCTGCAAGGGGCCGAAATCCGCAAGGCCAAGGAAGTGCTGGCCTTTGAGGTGACGCGCCTGACCCACGGCGAGCAGGCAGCCCTGGAGGCCCAGGAGGCGGCCCGCAGCCTGTTCCGTGGAGCAGGCGAGAGCGACGCCATCCCCACCACCGAGATGAGCGCGGATACCCTGGCGGCGGGCGTGGCTGTGGCCGACCTGTTCCAGCAAACGGGCCTGGCCAAGTCGCGCAGCGAAGCGCGCCGCCTCATCCAGCAGGGCGGGGCTTATGTCAACGACCAGCAGGTGAGCGACGTGGACCAGGTGTTGACGCTCAACGACCTGGAAGATAACAGGCTCTTGCTGCGCGCGGGCAAAAAGCGCTATCACCGCGTCACCGTCGCGGAATAGCGTCCCCTGCCGGACCGCCGACATCCCTATCGGCAATGTGCGCTACAAAAGCGGGGCCTGCCGTAACCTGCTCTATTGCGGATAGCAGGCGCTCTTGTAGTCACACCACTGGCAGGCTATCGGTGTGATCCCTCGGGTTGCATTCGAACCAGGCCGCATCGGGAAATCTTCCCGGTGGGCCTGGTTTTGCTCTAGATCCCGCAGGCGGCTCTGCATCTCCAGGATGCTGGCCGCAATGCGCCCCTCCGTTTGCCGCAACGTCTCTTCTGTCACCGGCACGCTCACCGTAGACCCATCCTGCAAGACAGCAATCTCGCAGGTGATCTGGTCGGCCTCGACGCCCCACTGCTGCCGGGCATACAGCGCGTAACCGGCCAACTGCCGGGCATAGGTATCCAGGCGCCCAGCCACGCCGTTGCCAGTCTTCCAGTCTATTACCCGCAGCGAGCCGTCTTGCTCCTGCTGCACCAGGTCGGGCACGGCCAGCACGGGCACATCGAGCAGCGTCAAGCGCCCATAGCTGTCAATAGCCAACAACCCCGCCGGGTTCTCCAGCGCCCGCTGAAACGCGGGATGCTCGTAGAGCTTGCGCCCATAGAAGGCGGCCCGTTCCATTGCGGCCTGCAACTCCTGCGGGCCAAAGGGCTGCCCATAGTGGTGAGCAGCCAACACAGCGGTGTCCTTGCCCTCGCCGCGCGGGGGGTGGCCCGCCGCTTTGCGAGAGGCATTGAGCGCCTTTTTCAATAGCGCCTGGGCACTGGCGGCAAACGTGCCCTCTGCCCACCGATGACCGCCCCGCGCACTGCGGAGGGCGTCTCGCGCCAGGGTATGCACAATGCTGCCCACCAGCATGGGCACGTTCGTCAGACGGCCCAGCAGATACAACATCTCCCGATTCGCCGTTTCCCAGGGAGCGTTGCCGCCATAGGGCGCATAGTAGCGCCAATAATACTTGCGCGGGCATTCCTCAAATAGCAGCGCCCGCGAATGACTCCAACTCAACTTGCGATGAATCGCTTCCAACCAACTCACTGGATAATCTATCCCATTCTACCAAGAGGCAAATATTCAAACGACTATTATAAAGGCAATAGGTGCCCCCGGCAATTTTAGGCGATACAAGCGCCAACCATTGACGGCGGGCACGGCTGTCGCTATAATCGCGGACAAGAAACGCTGGTTACGTCCTGTTACGAGGAAGGAAGAATGGAGCAGATCACCGAAGGCACACAGTTCCCCGCATGGTTGCAGCGTATCCTCTCGCTGGCCCTGACCATTCTGGCGGTCGTGTTGTACGTCGTCATCTTGGGCAGCGCCATCTATCGCACGGCAGTAGAGACGGACCCCGTGTTCAACGACGGCATCGCGCAGGCCGCCGCATTGCTCAGTGGATTGGTCGGGTCGGTGGTGGCCGCCGGATTCGCCCGCAGCCGCCGCCCGTCGTCGGTGCCCGTCCACCTGGCGCACCCCCTGGCGGGCCACCCGTCCACCGCCTGGACCACGCTCAAGCCTCCCTCGCTGCTCAGGGCCAAGCTGACCAGCCTGGCGCGCACGCTGGGCCTGCTCCCGCTAGATGGCTCCGCCACGCGCACCACAGACGGGGAGCAGCCCGGTATTCCTGAAACGCCCGAAGCGCCCAACACCCCGGAAGCCCCCGATACTCCCAACGAGCCAGCCTCAACGACCTTGTGGATCGCCGGGCTGTATTTCGGGGCCTATTTCCTGGTCGGCCTCGCGGCGCTCATCGTAACCCTGCTCAAGCCCTCGGTCCCCGATATGATCACGAGCGCCGCCTGGGTATGGCTGGGCACAGTCATCTCCTCGGCCTATACGTTCTTTGGGCTGGACTCGCGGGTGTAGAGGGGACAGGTAGCCGCGCCTTGCAGGCGCGCGCCTACAAATTGGACCGCCGCCATCCTTGGCGGCTTGCAATTATGCCGGAAGCCGGCAGTCCAATTAGCAGGCGCACCTGCTGTCCACCCTTGAAGAAGGGCGGGTGAGGGTGTGACTTGACCCTAAGCATGAAAAAAAGCCTCCGAGATGGGGGATGCCCTATCTCGGAGGCTTACACAATCTCTAGGCGCGCTCTCGGAAGCGCAGCATCCGCAGGCCGTTCAGGATCACGATTAACGACGCGCCCACGTCCGCCAGCACCGCCATCCACAGGGTAGCGACCCCGCCGACGGCCAGCGCGAGAAACGCGGCTTTGACGATCAACGCAAACAGGATATTGCTGCGAATGATCCCCAGCGCCCGGCGGCTCAGGCGAATCAAGAAGGGCAAGCGGCCAAGGTCGTCGCTCATCAGAGCAATGTCCGCCGTTTCCAGCGCCACGCCGGTTCCCGCCACGCCCATCGCAATACCCACGGTGGCCTTGGCCATTGCCGGGGCGTCGTTGACACCGTCGCCCACCATCGCAATGTTGCCATGCTCCTGGCGCAGTTCGTCCACCGCCCGCACCTTGTCTTCTGGCAGCAGGCTGGCGCGCACCTGATCCACAGTAGCCTTGGCCCCGATCGTGTCGGCGATATAGGGGTTGTCGCCCGTGAGCATTACCGTATGGGCGATACCGGCCCGCCGCAGATCGTCGACCATCTCCGGGACGCCATCTCGCAGGGTGTCGGCCACGGTCAGGTAGCACCGCTCCTTGCAGCACTCGTCCTGAATGACCAACACGGTATACCCTTCGCTCTCGGCCTGGGTCACGGCCTCACACATGGCCGTTTCTTGCATGTCCCCATTGCGGTGACACATGGCGTGGCTGCCCACCGAGACGACATGCCCTTCCACCATGCCCTCGACCCCTAGCCCGGTCAAGGCAGTCACGTTCTCGCCGGGCGCGTAACGGGCGTCCAGGCCCTTTTGCTGAGCGTGCCGCAAGATGGCTTTGGCCAGCGCATGCTCGGAGCGGGCCTCGATGGCGGCCGCCTTGGCAAGGAGATCATCGCACGAGACGCACAATTCGGCGGACCGGTGCAACTCGCAGCCCCCGCCGACAACATACGGCTCGCCTCGCGTCAACGTGCCCGTCTTGTCAAAGGCAATCGCCTTCAGGCCGCCCATCGCCTCCAGGTATTTCCCTCCCTTGATCAGCACACCCGAACGCGCAGCGCGGGCCAGGGCGCTCACAATCGTCACCGGCGTCGAGATCACCAGAGCGCACGGGCAGGAAATCACCAACAACACCAGGGCGCGATAGCCCCACACCGCCAGGGTTCCCAACCCGACCAAAGGGGGCACAAAAGCAACCAACAAGGCCAGCCCCATCACGATGGGCGTATATACCTGGGCGAAGCGGTCTACAAAACGCTGGGAGGGTGCGCGTTCTGCCTGGGCTTCTTCCACCAGCCGCATAATGCGGGCGATGGTGTTGTCCTCCGCCAGCCGCGTCACCTCCAAGATCAGCGCCCCGCCGCCGTTCAGCGTCCCTGCATAGACTTCATCCTGCGGGCCTTTGGCAATCAGCGCGGATTCGCCGGTGATGGGGGCCTGGTTCACCTCAGATTGCCCCTCGATCACGCGGCCATCCATCGGCAGTCGCTCCCCTGGGCGAACGACAATTCGGTCGCCCACGCGCAGAGCCTCGACGGGAACCTGATCCTCGTGGTCCTCATGGAGCAGCGTCGCCTGGGCGGGGGCCAGCTTGACCAACTCGCGGATGGCGTTGCGTGCCCGATCCAGGGAATAGCTCTCTAGAAGCTCGCCGATGGAAAAGAGCAGCACCGTCACCGCACCTTCGGCAAACTCGCCCACAAACATCGCCCCGATCACCGCCACGGTCATCAGGGCGTTCATATCCAGACTGCGCGTGCGCCGCAAGGCCACCCAACCGGCCCGCGCCACATAGATGCCGCCCGCCAGACTGGACGCCCCGTATAGAATGTGGGCCAACAGCACTGGCGCACCGGCCAACTGCAAAATCAGGGCCGCCAGCAGAAACAAGCCGCCCAACGCCGTGCTGAGCAGGCGACGTTGTTGCTTCAGCCGGACTATCCAGCTTTCGGGGGCCTCCCTTTCTGCGGCACGCTCTGCGACGTGCTCCTCGGTTACCTCGTACCCCATCGACTCGCCCAGCTTTTGAATGCTGGGGACAATCGGCTCATCCGCTTCGGGAACCACGATCAGGCGCGAACTGGCAAAGATGAGCTTGGCCGAAGCGACCCCCGGCAACGACTGCACGGCCTTTTCCAGGCTCAACGCACAGTCAGGGCAGTCGAGATTGCTGACAAGTAGATTGATAGACTGACCTTGTGCCTTGGACATTTTTTCCTCTTTAATTCGGATGATTGGTATGGTGAAAACCCGGTGCAGCACAGGCTCAGTGATCGAGATGTTCCAGGGCCACCCGGTACAGGGTGGAGATGTGCTCATCATCCAGCGCGTAAAAGATGTGTCGCCCTTCGCGCCGATAGCGCACCACCCGAAGCTGCCGCAACAACCGCAGTTGATGCGAAACAGCCGAAATGCTCATGCCTACCAGACTCGCCAACTCGCCCACACACAGCTCCCCCTCTGCCAGAGCAGAGATCAGCCGCACACGGGTGGGGTCGGCCAGCGCGCTAAAGATTGCCGCCAACTCGACAGCCACCTCCTCCGAGATGGCGCGCGCGGCAACCTGCCCCAACTGCTCTGCGCTATCTTGGGCCAGTCCGCACACCTGGATATCTTCCATCACGGGTTTCCTCCATGCTTAACACTTGAACGTTTGCTCAATTATACCAGATAGTCCATCGGCCGTCAAGAATGTTTTGGCGGATTTTGGCCGGACATGAAAAACCGCCGAACACACGAGCATGTCCGGCGGTTCCTCCTGGGACTGAAGGTCCCAGGCTGCGGAAAAAAAGAAACCCGTTAAAGCGGGTTCATTGTCGTTTAGTACGCTTAAGTGCACTTTTTTTAAATCAGCCCTCACCCCCGGCTGTACCCAGCCGCTCGGCTAGAAGCCGCCCTCTCCCAAAGGGCGAGGGAGTTGCTCCGGACCGCCGCCATCCTTGGCGACTTACAATGATGCCGGCTGGAAGCCGGCGGTCCAAAGCCCACCTTCGTGGGCTGATCTGCAGTCGCCGAAGGTGCGACTGTAGTCCACGAAGGTGGACGCGCCATGTATGGCGGCGCCAGCAAGCTGGCGACGCAATCGGTTGCTGCGGTTTCTAACCGCCCATCAATCTTTTTCCACAGGGCTGGCCGTCTCCCTGGCCCGGCGGATCATCTCCAGATAGAGCTTTTGCGTGGCGACCAGATGCTCCAAAATCTGGCGGGGCGTCCACTCGCCCGGCTCGGGAACCTGATCCAGTTGCTCGTCCTGCAACCCCAGCATGGCCCCCAGCCAAACGCCATAAGCCTCCTGCGCGCGGGCCAGCATGCGCTGGGGCATGGTTTGTTGCGCGCCGATGTCGTCGCGGGCCGCCACCAACTGGGTGGTATGCTCGCGCACGTGGTCGCCAAACCGCAACATCACGCGGCGCACGGTATTCCAGCGCTCGTTGCCAGTCGCGTACTTTAGCTCCGGGCGGTCCAGGTCGGCAAGCTGATCCAGAATCTCTTGCTGAACAGCCTGCATCTGTTCCAGATAAGCCTTTACCTCTGTGTCAGACATGGCACACCTCCGCTTGAGGGGCGCCGCGTTGGCGTAAATCAGCCCAAGAACGGCGCGAGTAGATCAATAGAGAGCGACCCGATGTAGGCCAGGGCCAGCGCCTTGATGCTTTTGCCCAGCCAGCAGGCCAACAAGAATTTGGTCACCGGAAAGCGCAGCATCCCCGCCGAGAGTCCCGCCAGATCAAAGAAGGGATTGGGGATAACCGAGAGAATGAAAATGGTGATAAACCCCCGGCGCTCCATCCACCCCTTGATCTGCTCAAACCGCTCGCGGTTCTCGATGACGGCGCTGCCGCCATAGCCCGCCAGATAGCCGGTGAGTTCGCCCAGAGGCTCGCCCACGCCCGCAATCAGGCCGACCAGGAGGGGGTTGAGGATCCCCCCTCCTGCAAAGACCACGGCCAGGCTGGGCACGGGGAAAATCACCGTGGCATTGCCGATAACGCTGATCAGGAAAACACCCAGGTAGCCATAGGTGGACAACCTGGCCAGCTCGCGGCGAAAGATGATGATGATGGCGGTGATAGCCACCGAGAACATCAGGGCCATAATCTGGGTGCGATGGCCCTGCCAGAATTCTGCGATGGCTTGCGCCACGTCTGGTTTGTCGGCCCTAGCTTTCAATGATCTCAACGGATATTATCCTGTCTCCGGCTGGCGCATCGGGATTCGCCTGCGGGTCTCTGAGCGTCAACGATCGGGCTACATCCAACCCTTCGATCACCTTGCCAAAGACTGTATGCTGACCGTCCAGGTGCGGCTGCGGGGCAAAGGTGATAAAGAACTGGCTCCCGTTGGTGTTCGGGCCCGAATTCGCCATCGAAACGATGCCTTCCGAATCGTGCTTCAGGTCGTCTACAATCTCGTCTTCAAATTGATAGCCGGGGCCACCCCTACCCGTGCCAGTGGGGTCGCCGGTCTGCGCCATAAAGTTCTCCAGCACCCGATGGAAGGTAACGCCGTCATAGAAGCCTTCGCGGGCCAGGAAAACAAAGTTGTTCACCGTTACGGGCGTCTGATCGGCATACAACTGGATGCGAATATCGCCCTTTTCCGTTTTGATCAGCGCCTCGTAATTCTTGCTGGGATCAATCGCCATAGCCGGGGGTTCTGCCCAAGACTTGGAACCAGCCGCTTCAGTGGCTTCTGCGCCAGGAGCTTGAGTCGCGGCGGCAGCAGCTTCCGCCGTGGGGGCCTGAACGGTGATCTCTTGGAGAGTCTCGGCCCGGTTGGCCGGTCTGACCACGGCGAAATAGTATAGCGCCGCAAAAGCGCCCAGGATCAGCACGACAATACCGACGGCAATCCAGACGTCGGTCATGGATGTTTTTTGCTCTTTTTTGGCTACCGGCGGCCTGACGGCCTTGGAAGCCGGGGCACTCGTGCCCTTGCGGGCCTTGGCTACCTGACGTCTGCGCTGAATCTGATCCCTCTTCTTGCTCATACAAACCTCACTCTAGGAATAAAGAATTATGCCACTACAAGCCTGTGCATACCTGCGAATTCCTGGGCCGCCATTAACCCTTGGCCCTGGTATCAGTGGTTTCCTTGCTGCCCGTAGCCAACGGCCCTACCCGTTCCAGCTTCCAGAGCAGATAAAGGGCCGCCACCAGCACCACGCCGCCCACCAGATACCCCTCCGGCACGCTGGCCTGGGTGAGATACATGGCGAGCACCCCCAGGATACAACAGGCCAGGTAGAGCACCAGCACCGCCTCGCGCTGGCTCAGGCCCATCTTGACCAGCCGATGCGACACGTGATCTTTGCCCGCCGTCGTCAGGGGGTTTTTGCCGCGCCGCAACCGCGAGAGGAACACCAGCGTCGTATCGAAAATCGGCAGCCCTAATACGATAATCGGAATCATCCAGGTTACAAAATAGACGTTATCGGGGAAACGCAGCTTTATCCCGACGGCTGCAAGCATGAACCCCAGGAACAGGCTGCCCGTGTCGCCCATAAAGATGCTGGCCGGGTTGACGTTGTACACCAAAAAGCCGATGCACGCGCCCAGCAGCGCCGCCGCCAGCGCCCCCACCAGATATTGGCCGCTCATGGCCGCCAGCAGCAGGAAAAACGCCGCCGCCGTCGCGCCCACCCCGCCAGATAAGCCGTCCATGTTGTCCAGCAGGTTCATGGCGTTGGTGATGCCCACCACCCACACCACGGTGACGAGCAGGTTCAACGGCTGATAAGGCAGGATGCGTACCTGCACATCCGAGAGGATCAACAGCCCCGTCGCCAACAACTGGCAACCCAGCTTGACCCAGGCGCTCAGTCCAGCGCGGT
>JAAYXX010000467.1 GCA_012515695.1 Chloroflexota bacterium | reverse complement strand
GCCATCACTGCCATCGTCTGGCTGGCGGTTACTGGCTGGAACGTGCAGGTGATCGAGCGGGCGGCCACTGTCCTGGTCATTGCCTGCCCGCACGCCCTGGGGTTGGCTATCCCGTTGGTAGTGGCGATCACGACCTCCATCGGGGCCAGCAGCGGCATTCTGGTGCGCGATCGGCTGGCGCTAGAGCAGGCACGCGACATTGACACGATGATTTTCGACAAGACAGGCACGTTGACGCGCGGCGAGTTTGGCGTGGTGGGAGCGGCGACGGTGGAAGGGTGGCGCCAAGACGAAGCGTTGGCGCTGGCGGCGGCAGTCGAGGGCGATTCCGAGCATACGATGGCCCAGGGCATCCGTCGCTCGGCGCAAGAGCGTGGCCTGGAATTGCCCGCCGTCTCGGATTTCGCGGCCCTCAAGGGGCGGGGCGTCCGCGCCAACAGTGGGGGGCACACCGTTCATGTGGGCGGGCCGCGCCTGTTGGAAATGTTGCAACTGCGCCTGTCCGAGCCGCTGCAGAGCTTTACTCAGCAGGCCAATGACAGGGGCCAGAGCGTGATCTATTTGGTGCAGGATGGCCGGGCCGTGGCAGCGTTTGCCCTGGCCGACGTGATCCGCCCAGAGAGCGCCGAGGCGGTGCGGCGGCTGCACGAGATGGGCGTGGAGGTCGCCATGCTAACCGGCGATAGCGAGGCCGTCGCCAAGGCGGTGGCGGAGGAACTGGGGATAGACCAATACTTTGCCGAGGTGCTGCCAGAACACAAAGACCAAAAGGTGGTTGCATTGCAGACGCAGGGCAAGCGCGTGGCGATGGTGGGCGACGGCGTAAACGACGCCCCCGCCCTCACGCGGGCGGACGTGGGCATCGCCATCGGCAGCGGCACGGATGTAGCCATCGAGTCGGCGGGCATCATCCTGGTGCAAAGTGACCCGCTGGACGCTGTGCGGGTGATTACCCTGAGCCGGGCCAGCTATCGCAAGATGCGGCAAAACCTGCTCTGGGCCACGGGGTATAATGTCGTGGCGCTGCCCCTGGCCGCCGGGGTGCTGGCTCCCCTGGGCATTCTGCTATCGCCAGCCGTTGGCGCGCTGCTCATGACGCTCAGCACGATCATCGTCGCCATGAACGCCCAACTGTTACGGCGGCAGTCGTTGGCCCTCTAGCGTCGCGGCTGGCGCTGTGCCCCATTCCCACCAACCCACTTGGCTCGTGTATCCCACATTATCCCACATTCGTGTGTGGGATAATGTGGGATAGTCATCTCGCGCCCTGGCATTCCTCACCTGGATGTCGAAATGGACAGGCCCTTTCGCAACCTGCATCGTTTTGCTCACGTATAGAGCATAGACTAGACAATCCGTCACCCGTATCTTTGGGAGGAATAACATGCGAGATCGTGGCATCCTTTATGTAGGCATCCTGTTGGTGGTATTGGGGGCCTTTTTCCTGACAGCGCAGATAACCAACAGCTGGGACCTGCCGTTCGGCCTGCGATTGGGGTGGGGCGGCCTCTGGCCCGTGCTGATCCTCATCGTGGGCATGGCCTTCTGGCTGCCGATTTTCCTGTGGTGGGAGCGCAAAGATCAGCTTGCCGGGCTGGCTGTGCCGGGAACCATCATCCTGGTCAATGGCCTGATCTTGCTCTACCAGAACACAACGCGCGACTGGCAAAGCTGGTCCTATGTCTGGGCGTTGGAACCGGTAGCGGTGGCCCTGGGGCTGCTGGCGCTCTACTTTTTGGCGGGCAGACCGCGCGGCCTGCTCATCGCGGTTCTGATCGTCGGCGGGATCGGGATGTTCTTCTTTGTGATCTTTGGGGCCATTTTCGGCGGGGTGATTGGCCTGCTTGGGCCGCTGGCGCTGATCGCCATTGGCCTGCTGATCATCTTCCAGGGGCTGCGTGGGCGGCCTACCTATTATCGCCAGCCGGAAGAATAGGCATACGACCGCCTGGGTCAAGGCGCGTCGCTGAAAAGCGCGGCAATACGAGTTATAACAAAATAGTTCGGTAATAGCCCTTGGGATGGGCGGTTGAAACCGCGGCAACCATTGCATCGCCAGCAAGCTGGCGCGTCCACCTTCGTGGACTCGTTTCCTAGCCGCCCTTCGGCGGCTCTTTCTCAGCCTGCGAAGGCAGGCTTTGCAACGGTTGGTGCAGTTTTAACTGCCTATGCCGATGCAAGGGTTGTTTCAACTGCCTACGAGATGGCCCGTCGGGTTACCGAAGTAAATCTCCATATTGCCGCGCTTTTTGCCAACGTCGCGCCTAAACCTTGTAATACTTGCGTACGCCCCACTCGACCACCGAGCCGGGCAGCAGGCGCTTGAGGATAACGACCAACGCCTCATAGGCCGGGGCCACCACGTAGCGCAGGCGCGGCTTGCGGGTTGACAGGATGCGCTCGATGGCGCGGGCCAGCTTTTCCGGCGGAAAGCCGTTTTCCTCGTCCTTGCTCATCACCTGCAAGCAACGCTCGCAGCGTTCGCGGTAGAGCGGGTTTTCCAGCGAAGCGGCAGCCCGCCGCCAGACGTGGCCCGTGGGCGAATCCCCCGGCTCGATCAACACGACCCGCACGCCAAAGGGGGCCACTTCGATGCGCAGAGCTTCGCTCATCCCCTCTAGCGCAAATTTGGTGGCGCTGTAAAACGTCTCAAAGGGAATGCCCACCACCCCGGCGATAGAACTGATGTTGATGATGGTCCCCGACTGCTGCGCTCGCATGATGGGCAGCACCGCCTTGCACACGCGCACGACGCCGAACACGTTGGTCTCGAATTGGGCCTTGACCTCTTCCAGCGTGTTGTCTTCCAACGCTCCGGCGATGTGCGTCCCGGCGTTGTTCACCACGGCGTCAATGCGCCCGGCTCGCTGCCTGACCAACTCCACGGCCCGCTGCACCGAGTCGTCATCGTCCACGTCCATACGCACCAGGGTAAAACCCCCGTCCGCGTCTTGGGTTGGCTCTTCCGGGGCGCGGCGGCTGGTCCCAAACACCTGGTAGCCCCGGCTCTGCAAGTAGGTGGCGCAGGCCCGCCCAAAGCCGGTGGACGCGCCGGTGATCAAGACTACCTGACTCATGGGAATCTCCTGTCGGTGATGTAATCTAGAATGGCACAACGCGCCGCCGCGTGGCTGCCTAACATTCGCGCAGCCACACGAGCATTTCCCCGCGGCCACGGTTCGCCCAGGCGTAATATGGGATGGCCTTGATCTGCACTGGCTCCATTGCTGCGTCTGCTGGTCGTGGCTGGTATAACGCCCCTTCCCAACCCGCTGCTGTCTGGCGGCGCGCCTCGCCGGTGATGGTCACCACCCCGCCCAGGAGTTCCGGCTCGTAGGTGGCCTGCAAGCTGGCCTCTCGCGGCAAGCAGATGGCGGGCAAATTGGCGCCATTGTCGGCCTGTTCCAGGCAATAGACCAGCGGCCCGCGCTGCAATGCCACTCGCCCCGCGTTCGCCCGAATGGCGGGGTGCGCGGCCACCCGCTCCACTGGCATCGCCAATTCGAGCGTGACCTTGTCGCCCGGTTGCCATGTTCGCGTGAGGCGAGCATAGCCCTTATACAGGTTCCATTCCACCCGTTCCCCGTTGACCTGTAGGCTGGCCTGGCGGCACCAGCCGGGCACGCGCAGCGCCAGCGTAAAAGCCATCTCGGCGGCGGGCTGTAGCGTAATCTCGATGCGGCCATCCCACGGGTAGCGGGTCTCCTGGGTCAGCGCCAGCTTTTGCCCGACCAATGCCAGGTTGGCGCTCCCCCCGACATACAGGTGGACGTATACCTCCTCGTCATTCTGCGAGTAGGCATATTCGCCCAGCGAGGCCAGCAGCCGGGCGACGTTTGGCGGACAGCACGCGCAGCCAAACCAGTCCTGTCGCTCGGCCTGGATCGCGCCGCCGTACAGGTCGCGCCGGTGGTCATGGGCCACGGGGTCAACCTCCAGGGGGTTGGCGTAGAAAAAGCGCGTCCCAT
>JAAYXX010000466.1 GCA_012515695.1 Chloroflexota bacterium | reverse complement strand
TCGGTGATGAACCCCTTGCGTAGCCCCCGCGAAGGGACCACCCCCACGCCGACGATGCGCAGCGTCTCCCCGTCGGATATTTGCCCGACCAGAGTGCATATCTTGGAGGTTCCCACATCAATCGCAACTATTGTCCGTTCCAACGGCGTGTCCTTCCTCTCCCCAGGCCCTACTGTTGCTTGTAGGTTGGTCTGCCTTCGTTCCGCAGGTCGATGTAACCGACGGCAACCTGCTTGTCCAACAATTGCTGAGCCAACGCCTGCATGAGCGCCGCTTTCGTGCGCGCATTCCCCTCGTGGCCCAGGTACACCGGCCATTGCGAAGGGGTCACATACAACACCAGCCCCAGCTCGCTGGTATAGTCATACTCGCGGATGGCGGGCAGGGCCTCGGCCATCTCCAGGGCCAACTGCCAGGGCACGCCAGCAATATAATCTTCCGGCTGGGCATCGAACCCTTGAGTATCGTGGATCACCACGAAACCGCTGGGATCGTTCGTCTCGCCCAACACTTCGCCGCTGGCATCCACCCACCACTGGCGGCCACCGCTCTCCCACACCAACACCGCCTCGCGCTCGGAAACGGTAATCACTACGCGGTTGGGCAAGCGACACGTCACCGAGACATCGTCAATCAGCCCGAATTCGTCTTTCAGGCGCGCCGTCACATCCAGGCCGTTCACCCAAAAGCTGCTCACGTTGTTCAGGTTCGCCACCCGGCGGATTTCGCTGGCTGGCAGGCGGTTCGTGCCCTCTACCGCCACATCCCGCACCTGAAAGCGCACGTCGGTAAACAGGGTATACAGCACCCACAAGCTGCCCACCAACAGCAGGATCGCCGGGAGCTTGGCCCACGCGCCGCTGCCCGTCGCCACCCCGCGCGCGTCTACCTGGGCGGTGCTTTCATACACCCCCAACCGGGTTCGAGAGCGCTTGTTGCCCGATGCGCGAGCCGTTCTAGAACCAGCCATGCCTCATCGCCTGTGCCTACTAGTGATCAAAGCCGTACGATGTTTCTGACAGGTGCTTATCCTGATAACGCTCTATCGCCAGTTCTATCAACCGATCAATCAACTCCGGGTAAGAAAGGCCGCTCGCCTCCCACAGCTTGGGATACATGCTGATGCTCGTAAAGCCGGGGATGGTGTTCAGCTCGTTGATATAGAGCTGCCCCGTGTCGCGGCACAGGAAGAAATCCACCCGCGCCATGCCCGCGCAATCAATCGCCTTGAACACGCGCACCGCCAACTCTTGAATCTGGCGCGTGGTTTCTTGCGGCAACTCGGCAGGGATAATCAGCGCCGAATCGCCGTCGATATACTTGGCTTTATAGTCATAGAACTCGTTACAGGGGACGACTTCGCCCAGCACCGAAGCGATGGGGTCATCGTTGCCCAACACGCTGCACTCGATTTCGCGGGCATTGATGGCCGCTTCGACCAGCAGCTTGCGGTCAAACCGCGCCGCCAGGTCGAGGCCGCGCCGCAATTCCTCCCGATTGTGGGCTTTGGAGATGCCCACGCTGGACCCAAGGTTAGCCGGTTTGATAAACACCGGATAGGAGAAACGCTCTTCTATCGCGGCGATAGCCTGTTCC
>JAAYXX010000465.1 GCA_012515695.1 Chloroflexota bacterium | reverse complement strand
CCCGCCGGGTGTGTGGGTAGCGCTAGGCGCTCACGAAGCGATCGTAAGCGGTCTGGTGAATTTCCATGTAGCGATCCATGCCCATAGCGTTCAGGCTGCCGACATACTGGTCCCACTCGGCGTCAATGTCGGCGTCGCCGGTAACAAAGCGGGCTGTCATTTCATTGGTGAAATCGCCGATCTGGGTGCCAATGTTGCGGATCTCGTCCGCCTCTTCCAGCGTCAGCATCGGGTTGGGCCAGATAGCCGCTTGTTCCAGGCCCACGTATTTGTCGGTGGCCTCGACGAGCTTGGGTTCCAACGGGCTTTCGGGCGTGCTGGTCCAGGCTCCTCGGAATTCGCGCTTTTCATAGATCGGCCCCTGCTGGTTGAGGGTGATATTCTGGAGCGTCTCCGACCACCCTTTGCCGGGCATCCAGTTAAAGCGAGCGGGCATGGGGCCGAGGCCCTCGCCGTGGCCCATCTCGCCGCTGCCGGGAGCGGGGTGATACCACTCAATGTTCTCGCGCCCGTACTTTTGCAGCAGCAGGCCCTCCTCGGTATAGAACCAGTCGATCCAGCGAGCAGCCAGTTCGGGATGCTTGCAGGCCGACGTAATGACATACTTGCCGCCACCCACAACATACGGGTTGTAATTGACGTTTCGTACGCCCATCGGGCCTGTGATCGGCGGCACCACCACATACTCATCTACGCGCTCGTTCGGGTCGCCCGTGTTGGCGCCCGCCAGGTGCAGGTCGGCCATTGCTGGCGAAGAGCCGACCAGGGCGGCATCCGGGTTTTGCACCTTTTGCCGCAACATATCATAGTCCTGGGTAAAGGCTTCCTTGTCCAGCAGACCTTCGGCGTGCAGCGTGGCCAAGAACTTTAAGCCTTCCCTGTATTCGGGCTTGTCGGCGGCAAAGTAGATTTTGTTATCCTGAATGTAGAAGGCGGTGGCCCTGGACAGGATAAAGGCGTTCATGACCCAGTTGACCGGGTGCGTCCCTGGGCCGGAGGTGCAGCCGGACATGGGAATCTCGTCGTTGGGGTTGCCGTTGCCGTTGGCGTCCTTGTCGCGGAAAGCGACCAGCACATTGTACAGTTCATCCGTGGTCGTCGGAATGCTCATCCCCACATTATCCAGCCACTTTTGGTTGATCCAGAACTTGTGGGGGTAGGTGCAATGGTAGCAGAAGGAATAGTTCGGATACTGGTAGATGTGGCCGTCGGGGGCGGTGAGAAGCTTTCTGCCCAGCGCGCCCTCTGGCGTCTCGGTAAAGACTTTTTGGCACTCGGGGTTATACAGCTCGATCAACTCTTCGATGGGGAGGATCAACCCTTGCCACCGAACATGACCACATCGGTTGAGCCTACGCTAGCGCCAAAGAAGGCGTCGGGCAGATCGCCGGAGGCAAAAGCCAGGTTCCTTTTTTCTGTCAGGCCTGAAGGGGGGACCAGTTCCCACTCGATATGGACGTTGGTCATCTCTTCATAGGTGACTACGAAGTGATTGGTATAATAGTCTTCGACCGCCGTGTTATGCGGCGCAAAGAGGCGGAGGGTTTCCTTTTCCTTCACCAGGGGGAACCCCTGGACGTACATATTGCCCTCCATCGCTGGCGCGGCAGATTCCGAGGTCTCGGCGGCAGGCTCTTCGGCTTTCGGTTCCTCAGCTTGCGGCTCCTCGGCCTTGGCCTCTTGCGTTGGAGGCGGTGCGCTGGTGGGGACGGTGGTTGGCTCTTTGGGGGCACAGGCGGCGAGCGCCGTGCCAATGGCGAGAGTAGCGGCCAGTTGCAGGAATTCGCGTCGATTGAGGCTTGGCATTTCTTCACTCCTTGTAGGGCTGATAACCATGAACAAGATGCCACGCGGTCTGTCGAGCGATTCGGGGGGTGGTTTGGGTTGTGGCGTACCTCCTTTCGAGCATTCCCGGCCATGCCGGGCACTCTACTTGATCTATCCCATAGCCGGGATCGGTTTGACGCGCCGCTTGCGCGATGATACTATGCAAGCGGCTTGTATTGAGCATAGCATGTTCCACGTGTCCAGGACAAGATTTCTCGCGCCAAACAGGTGACATCGGGTGGACATGGCAGCCAATAGTCAGCAAGATCAGGCCAAGGCCCATCTGGCCCGCCATCTACACAAGGCACTCGTCTATCTGTACGACCCCACGGCGCTCGGCGGTAATCTGCTGGCTGACCTGTTGGGGCTGGAGCAGGATGCCGAGCGGGGGGCGGCCTTGCGTGCCTGCCTGCTCAAGGCCATCGAGGCCCTGCAACCGGGCCAGGATACCCCGCGCGGCGTCAAGAGTTGGCGGGTCTACCACATTTTGCGCCGTCGCTATACCGAGCAGATGACGCAGCGTCAGGTGGCCGCCGACCTGGGCCTGAGCAAACGACAGTTGCAGCGCGAGGAAAAGGCAGCCCGCGAGGTGCTGGCGGATTATCTATGGGCTGCTTATGGGCTGGACCAACGCTTCCCCGCGCTGGAAGCCACCTCAAGGGCGACGCCCCGCGATGCGCAGGTTCCCACCCGTGCCGAAGAACTGGCCTGGCTGCGCGAATCTGTCCCCGCCAAGATGACCGATGTTCGCGAGATCATCGGGAGCGTGCTGGAAACCCTGCACCCCTTGCAAAATGCGGCCGACGTGACGATAGACTATTCCGCGCCGGACGCGCTGCCGGGGGTGTTTTTATGCCCCCCGTTCTTGCGCCAGGCGTTGCTAGATGTGCTCACGTGGATGGTAGGCCAGTTGCCGGGCGGCACTATTTTGCTAGACGCTCACACAACCGGGCGGCAGCTTGTCATCCGGGCGGAGGCTGTGCCGGTGGCGGCTGCGGCGCGCGAGAACGGGCATAGGGCTGCGCGGGAAAACCTGGGAATGGCCGCGCAACTGGTGCAGCTTTGTGGGGGCAAGCTGCGGCTGGAACCCCAACAGGGCGAATGTGGGGCGGCCCTGCCGGTGGTCAGCATCAGCTTCCCCATTGCAGAGCAGACTACCGTGCTGGTCATTGACGATAACGCGGATGCCTTGCGCCTCTTTGAATACTATCTGGCTGGCACCCGCTACCGGTTCGTGGGCGCTCAGGATGCTCAACGCGGCCTGGCGCTGGCGGAAGAGTTGCGCCCTCCGGTCATTGTGCTGGATGTGATGATGCCCGATCAAGATGGCTGGAGCCTGTTGGAGCAACTGCGCGAGCACCCCGCGACGCAGTCGAGTGCCGTGGTGGTTTGCACCATTTTGGCGCAGGATCAACTGGCCTGGGCGCTGGGGGCTGCCGATTTTATCCGCAAGCCAGTTCGTCGGGAACAGTTTCTCGCAGTATTGGACCATCTCCTCGCTCCCCCGCCGAAAGAATGTTGACCAACGCGGTGATGCATTGGAGCAGTTTACGCGCTGATAGTCCCTCGCGTTGGGCGACGGCCAGCCCACTGCTGACAATGGGCTGGCCCGCCGGGTCTTGGGCCGAGATAATCGCCACGGGAATCTCTCGCAGGGCGCTGTCCTGGCTGCGACGCTCCAACACCTGAAAGCCATCCACGCGCGGCATTACCAGGTCTAGCAAAATGGCGTCCGGGCGACATTCCTCCAGAATCTCGAGCGCCTGCTGTCCATCCGTAGCCAACAGCGTTCTATAGCCCCGTTCCGACGAGTCGAGCATGCGGCCAAACAGGTGCAGCGCGTCCGGGTCGTCGTCCACGATGAGGATGGTGCCGGTCATTACCTCTAGCTTTTCCAGCGTTGCCAGCAGGGTTTCGCGGGCGACGGGCTTGACCAGCCATTCCGTCTTGGTGGAAGCCGAAGCCCGGTTCGCGTCGGGGATGCGGCAGGTGATGACGGGGATGCCGGTGGGCAGTTGCTTCATTCCATCCAGGTTGGTCAGATCGCCTTGCGGGGCGCTGTTGGTGACCAATAGCGCCTGGGCTGGCGTGTGGGCCAATTGCGCGGCTGCCTCCTTCACGCTGGTCGCAGTGACCAGTTCCACCCCATCCAGATAGCGCGCCATCAGCCGCTTGAGCAGGCCGTCAGGCTCGACCAAAACCAGGCGAGGCGGGGCCGATAGTTTGGGGCCTACATAGGGCCGCGTGCGCTGCAAAAACTCCCAGCCCGGTGTCATCCCTCTGGCAAAGGGGGATGTGCTTTCCGGCGAGACCGGCGGCGTCAGGGGGATGCGAAAGGTGAACGTTGTGCCCACGCCCTCTTCGCTTTCGACCCAAACGTTGCCTCCGTGTAGCTCGACAAAGCGCTTGCTAATCGCCAGCCCCAAGCCGGTTCCGCCATAGCGCCGACGGATAGAGCTATCCACCTGGTAGAAGGGCTGGAACAGATTACGCACATTGTGGGCGGCGATGCCCGGCCCCGTATCCGTCACCGAAGCGACAAGATCGTTCTGTTCCTGCCATGCGCAGAGATACACGCCCCCCTTTTCGGTAAAGCGTCCGGCGTTACTGAGCAGGTTCAGCAGCACTTCGCGGATGCGCGTCGGGTCACAGAACACGGGGGGCAGGTTGGGGGCGATGTCGATGTCCAGCGACAGCCCTTTGGACTGGTAGAGCGGTCTCACGGCCAGCGCCGCCATCTCTACAATGTCGGCGAACTGCGCCTGCTCTTTGATGAGAGCCATCTGGTCCGTTTCGAGCTGGCTGAGGTCCAGCACGTCGTCAATCAAATCGGCCAGATGCTCGGCGTTGCGCTGGATGACTGCCAGATCGGCGAGCAGCCGCCGGGGCAGGCGCCCATAGGTTTGGGGCGTTTTCAAGATCATCTCGCTAAAGCCGATGATCATGTTCAACGGAGTGCGTAGCTCGTGGCTGACGTTAGCGACGAACTGCTCTTTTGCTATGCGCGCGTCCTCCGCTGCCTGGCGCAAGCCCTGGGTCAGGTTATTGAGGCGCACGAGTTGCAGGTTGGCCGCGGCAAGGTCTTCGATGGCCTGCGCCAGTTGCACGTGCCGCTGCTGGGCCTCTTGAATCATGCGCAAGGCTTGCTGATAGTATTCCCAGGCCCAGTCTGACACGCGATAGGTGGCGGCATAGCTGCCAACCATGATAGCCACTGCCCCCCAGATGGACAGCAGCGCCCCGGCGATGGTGCCTGCTGGCTCGATGGCGCCCGCTTTGTTCCATGCCCAAAGCGTCACCACCGTCTCCACGACAGCAACGGCTGTGGCGGCGCGAACGCCTATCAGCGCGCCAGCGAGCAGGGGCGGGAGGGCCACCAGCGCGAGCGCCCCCGGCACGCCCAGCCAAAGGCGCGCCAGATGCACGACGCTCATCGCTGACAACACGGCGAACCATCGGCTGGCCTGGGGGTTCCACTTGTTCAGATAATGGGTCACAATCGCCAGGCTTGCGAGCAAGGCGGCATAGAGGCTCGCGGTCACAGCGCGATGCAGGTCGCTAACCGGGGCGACTGCTATCAACACCCCGCCAGCGATTGCGCCAAAGGCGGCGACCACCTGATTCAAGGGAACGCGCAACTCGGCCCGGAAGTTGTGTGATGTCTGGTTCATGGCCTTTGCTCCTCACTCCTTGTTTCCGAGCCTGAGCATCTCGAATACGCGCAAGCGGTCCATGCTGAGGATAATAGCTGCCTCAACGACCAGCAGGGCCAGCCCTACGGTTAGCAGCATCCAGCCGGCGCCTTCCCAGTCGATGACGGGCACAAACGGCGGGATGGGCGTGCCGGGGTCTTCTGTCAGTGGAAAGAAGGGGACGTATAGCATGGAGGCGGCCACGCCAGAGGCCGCGCCCGCCAGAATGCTGTAGAGCAGCGTGACGACGTATTCCAGCGTTGTGCTGCCGATAATCTCGCCCCGGCGCATGCCGGTGGCTTGCAGGATGCCAAACCGCACAGCGCGGGTCATCAGGGAGGCGAAATGGTAGAGCAACAGCCCGATACCGGCCAGCAAAGCGCCCGCCAAAAAGCAGAGGGATAGCAGTCCGAAAATGCCTATGCGCTCCAGCCGCTCCTGGTCTCTGGTGAGGATTTCCCGAAGGTCCAGGGTGAGGGTGGGGGTCACGCGAATCTGCCTGATCTGTTCCAACACGTCCTCGCCCTGTGCCTCTGGTTCCAGGCGCATCCAGACAGAATAAGGGGAAGAGCCGCCGATAACCTGCTCGAAATAGTCCAGATTGATCACCAGGACAGGCCGCTGCTCCTCGATCATGGTTGGGAAATAGTCGAATGTGCCGACAATCTCGAGTTGCACCGGATGGGTGATCTTGCCAATGTTCATCTGGCAGGTCAGCGCATCGCCTTCGCCCAATGCCAGGTCGGCGGCCATTTTGCGGGGCAACAGCACCCCATTTGGCGTAGATGCCAGTTGGTTCATCAGGTTACCCAGGGGTTTGTCGGCGAAATCTGGCCGATAGTAGGCGATCCGCGCAAAGTCCACCCGGTCAATGCCCAGCACGCGCACCTGAGCGGCGGCGCTGCCCGATCCCACGCGGCCCTCGTATTCGGCGACCCGCGTCGCATGTTGCACGCCATCCATCGTCTGATATTGGGTGATGGGCAACACTGCCGCTTCCAGGTCTGACGTGGACATGGTGAACGTGTCCGAAACCTGTTGAAGCGCTGGTTTGAAGGTCAGGTCGGCGCCCACCCGGTAGCGCAGCCGCTCGGTTAGCCAGGAATCGGCGCTTTTGGCCAGGGAGGCGTAAAAAATGCCCAGGCTGAGGCAGAGCGTCAGCAGGTACACCGGCGTGCGATATTGCCCGCCTTCTCGCCCCAGGTTGAGCAGCCCCAGGTACGCGGTGATGGAGGGGATGTGCTTGCCCAACAGGGCGAGGGGACGCATAGCCAGCGCAAAAAACTCGGTGGCGAAAAATGGCACCACAAAGAGGAACAGGCTGGGCGCTAACAACAAGAGGGGGTCGTTGATTGTGCCTTCCCCCGCGGGGCCGATGGTCAGTGCCAGCGAACCTCTCAGGGCCAACTGGCGATAGCTGTAGGCGCACACCGCGCCCAGCAGCGCCATCGCCAGGAGCCGGGAGGCATGTTGGAAAATCTCTCGGCGGATGGCTTTGCGCTCATAGGTGACGATGCTCAGGTTGAGGCTGCGCCAGGCAGGCACGAGGCGCGCGACCAACCCCAGCGCGATGGCGGCGGCTGCATAGCGCCAGTCGACGGCGTACAGGTGTACGCGCAGCGGGGGGCGGGGCACAAAGGTGAGGAAGTGGCGCGAGTAGCCCATCAGTCGGGCCAGCAACAAGCCGGTGTAGATGCCCGCAGGGCAGGCCAGAGCAAAGACGATAATCGTTTCCAGCAGAATGAGCAGGCCGATTTGTAGTCGCCCGCTTCCCCGGCTGGTGAGGATGGCCGTTTCCTGGCTCTGAGACTGCACGGCCATGCTGGACACAGAGCCGATGAATAGCGCCAGGATGCCCAACACGGGCAGGCTGAAGGCCAGCAGGATCACCGAGAGCGCCTGTTTGCGCTGCAAGCCTGCGGTCAGCTCTTTGCGCGGCGCATAGTCCATCTTGCCGTTGGGCAATCGCTCGCGCACCTCTCTCTCAATGCGATCGAGACCCTGGATATATTGCTCGGTGCGATCCAGCCGCATCACCGAGTCGTCGAGCACATAGTACCAGATGCTATAGCCTGTCCCCTGGGGCACAAGGCGCGCCACATGGCTGTCGTACATCTCAGACGTGGTGAGGAGATGCTGCCCCAGAAGGCCCTGCGGCTCCAGGTACCAGTATTCGTCGGCGGGGTCGGTCGCCTCCCACAGCCCCGCGATTTGAAAGGTTACAGTTCCCTGGGGCGGGGCAGCCAGTTGATACACTTCGCCGACCTGCAAGCCCACCCTGTCAGCCAGTTGCGGAGTGATCCAGACGGCGAGTGTGTCCGCGGTGTCGGCCTGCCCAAAAGGCGCCCCCCCAAAAGGCGCCCGCCCATAAGGCGCTCCTTCAATGACGCGGATATGGTCGCCGATGCCGTCTATGCAGATCACTGCTGCATAGAACAGCGGCTTATTCTGGCTCTCGCCATCATTGTCGGCGAACTGGACGCGAAACTGGGGGCTGGCGTTTTGCGAATAGACGCCCCGCACGGGCAGGCCGATATGGCGGGCCATCATATCGGCGAGCCAATCGCGGGTATAGGCTGCATCCGCCAGCGTCATCGGGTGGCTTGGGCTGGGAAGCGTGTAAAAGCGCACCGAGAAGGCGGGGCGGCTGAGGATGTCTGCGGTGGCGTTCACCTCGTCCAACACCAACGCCTGGCCCACTGCCTCCGAAAAGACCGGGATGCAAACCATCATCCCGATGGAGAGGGTAATGCCACAGAACAGCATCAACGTAAACAGCCACCTGTTTCTCAGGCGGTTGCACGCCAGGGCGAGGAAGGGCAACAGTGGCATGAGAGCGTGTCCTCCGATTGCGAAAGAACCCGGTACGCAAGCGAAGCATCAGGCTATCTCATTGCCAGGCCATTAAAGCTTATTCAGTAGCCGCCGTCAAGTAGGTCGCACACGAGCCTAATCCCCGGCCCTGGGCATTTTGGGCAAGGTGGCTCGTGTGCAGTGTGTTGCGGCCAGTTATGTATGCCGCCCGACAGGCATGACGAGCGGCATAATAAAGATTAACCATTTACTGCGGTAACCCGACGTGCCATCTCGTAGGCAGTTGAAACTGCACCAACCATTGCGAAACCTGCCTGCGCAGGTTCATCTGCAGCCGCCGAAGGGCGGCTTTGCAAGCGTTGGTGCAGTTTCAACTGCCTACGAGATGGCACGTCGGGTTACCAAAGTATTTTGTAATCTTTATCAGCCCGGTTGCTTGCATCCTCACTTGGGGGTTGACGCTGTTTAGCCTATACTATAGTTGGCTTTTAGCATAGCTCGCTCTTGGAGCGCACTTTTAGGTGTGACCCTATGAATTGTGGTTGCCGATGGACAACAACGCGAGGGATAGGATCAGACCAATGATCGTCAGCGCGGCTGGCATATGCATTCCTCCTGGATGATTCACATGGGGAGACGCTGCCGGTTCGCTCCTGGTTCCATCAAGTGTGCTTGTTTTGCGCCAAATAGCCACAAAATGAACATTTTGTCATATTCCGCGCGGCCCGGACAGTGAGGGCCGATGGTCGGGATATCCTACAGAATAGGATGGACATGCGTTAGGAAAGCAGGAGGTAGATTGTGCCGTTGAGACGAGCGCTCGCTCCACTCGTGCTGTTGGCAGTAACGTTTGCGGGGTGCAGCATTCTCTATCCCCCCTCGGACACAGCCCAGTGGGAACCCCTGCCCACCGTGCAGGTGGAGGCAACAACCATCGTCCCACCCACCGCCACAGCGACAGAGCAGCCCCCGGCCACGTCAACCCCCACGCTAGACCCCACGGCCCTGGCGCAAGAGACCGCCGCCAAGGCTGCCTGGGCGCGAGATGTCGTGTGGGCCTATTTGGTACAGGCATTGGAGAGCAGCGAATTGCCCGCCACGCCTATATGGGCAGTGAACCTCGTGAACAGGTCAAAAGAAGCAACCCGCTACCGCTATCTGGTGGATGCATGGGCGGTGACTATATCTGTGCCTGCCGGTTCTCTGAACGATGCCGTCTGTGATGCAACGCTGAACGGCCCGGCGGGTTTCCGATGGACGGCGCGCGTGG
>JAAYXX010000464.1 GCA_012515695.1 Chloroflexota bacterium | reverse complement strand
CGTGTTCCAACCCAGGAAGGGGGACAGGAACCAGCACGCCAGAGATAAATGCCCAATTACCAATCGCCAGGGCAAATTGCTATCGCTTTCCCCTCATCTGGCGGGAGGGAATGAACTGGTTTTAACGATAGTGAGTGAGTAAAAGGAGTCAGAAATGGCAAAAGCAGCGATAGCCTTGTTTGACAAGATGTCAGATGCGCAGGCCGCAGTCCAGGACTTGATAGGCAGCGGCTTTAGTCGTGACGAGATCAACATGACCATGCCGGGGGCCAACGCTGGCCGGGAGGCCATGCGCGACCTGTCCGACCTGGAACTGCCCAGAGAGGATGCCGACGTCTATGCGGAAGGCGTTCAGCGGGGTAGCACCCTGATCACCGTGGATACGGACGACCGGAACGCTCGAAAAGCAGCCGACATCTTGAGCAAGCACAACCCTGTCGATATTGACAAGCGCGAAGAAGAGTGGCGCAAGGAAGGCTGGACCAAGTTTGAGGAAGGCGGGCGCGCTGGAGCAGCCGGGGCCGCTGGAGCGGCTGGAATGGCCCGCGCCAAGGCCGAAGGCGAGGAACGGCGTGCCCGAATGGAGCAGCCCGTAACCGAGCGCACCGTGACCGAGCGGCCTGTGGCCGCCGAGCGAATTGAAGCCATCGCCCGCGAGGAAGGCCGTACCTTTGAAGAAATTCAGGAAGAGATCAGGACTGGTACGCGCCAGGTGCCGCGCGGCAAGGTGCTCGTGCACACGCGTGTCATTGAAGAGCCTGTCGAGCAGGACGTGACGATACGTCAGCGAGAAGTGGATGTGGAGCGCAGGGCCGTGAGCCGTCCTGCTACCCCTGAAGAGCGCGAGATGCTGGGCAAGGCAGGCGAAGAGACTTACGAGTTCACCGAAATGACCGAAGAGCCGATCATCTCCAAGGAGGCCCGTGTCGTTGGTGAAGTCGAGGTCGATGAAGAGATCACCGAGCATCCCGAGCGTGTGCGCGGCACTGTCCGGCGTCGAGAGGTCGAAGTGGAGCGAACCGGCGAGGGCCGCGAAATGCGCGAAGGCCGCCAGACGCGCGAGACGCGCGTAGCGTTCGATGATTTTGACAGCGCGTTCCGTCGTCACTTTGACAGCACCTACGGCACACGTGGCGTATCCTATGATACCTATCGTCCGGCCTATCGCTATGGCTTTGATCTGGCGACATCCTCCCGCTACCGTGACCAGAACTGGAGCGACATCGAGTCCGATGTACGCAGCCGGTGGGAGGACCGCAACCCTGGCACGTGGAACGACTACAAGGATGCCATCCACGAGGGGTGGCGCCAGGCTCAGTCTGTACGCGAGAAGGAACCGATGCTGTAACGGTTGCCCCGTCAATCAGTCGGCGGCAGAGTGTCAAGAGGGGATCATATGATCCCCTCTTTGACAATTCTCACTGGCGCGTGATGCGTCCAGCAATCGCGCATTGGCGGAGTGATATGGAGTGCAGAGATGGCCAGAACTGTTGTGGCTCTATATGACGACAAATCTAATGCGCAGCGGGCCGTGCAAGAATTGCTGGATAGTGGTTTTGATCGCGAGGGGATTAGTGTGCTGACCCGCCGCATGAAAGAAGGGCACAACATGCCAACGGGGAATGAGGCCATCGAAGGCGCGGGGATCGGGGCAGCGATTGGCCTGGTGTTTGGCGGACTCGACGGGTTGCTCGTGGGCCTCGGCGCGCTGACTGTTCCGGGAATCGGCCCCATTGTGGCGGCTGGCCCGCTCATCGCTGCGCTAACGGGCGCTGGGGTTGGTGCTGGAGTTGGGGCGATTGTCGGTGCGCTGGCTAACCTGGGCGTTACCGAAGAAGAGGCTCGCGTCTATGCCGAGGGCGTGCGGCGCGGCGGGACGCTGGTTTTGGCGCAAACCTCGGACCAGATGGTCACGCAGGCCGCCAACATTATGGACCGCCACAATCCCGCCGATATGGAGCAAAGGGCCACCGAGTGGCGGTCTGGCGGATGGACCGGGCTGGAGGCAGACGGCCAGCCACCTGAGCGGAAGGGAGAAGAGGTCCAGACGCCGGTCGTTGGCAGGGATGTGCGCCATCCGACGAGTTGAGGTAGAAAGGACGGACGACAGCATGAGAGACTTTGACGCCTATGAGGAAGCGTTCCGCCGCCACTTTCAGCGAACCTATGGTGAGGGTGACTATACCTACGACGCCTATCTCCCGGCTTACGAGTATGGCTATGATGTAGCCACTTCGGGGGATTATGAGGGCCGGGAATGGGGAGAAATCGAGCCTGAAATCCGAGAGGACTGGGAGCGCCGCCACCCCAACACGTGGGAAGATTACAGGGGCGCTATCTATGACGCCTGGTATGAGGTGCGCGGGGCGCGAGAACGTGCGCGCTAGCCCCGGTTTGGCGCTATGAACAGGGGGGAGCTATCATGCTCCCCCCTGCGCTTGCTAGAGCTTGTAGCCGATGGTACGCAGTAGCTTTTTGCGCCAGGAAATATCCTCCTGAGCTTCGACCCCTTTGGGCGAAAAGCCATCCACTACCCCCATGATCCCCCGGCCCTGTTCCGTCTCGGCGATGATCACCTGGGTGGGATTCGCTGTGGCGCAGTAGATGCGGCACACTTCCGGGACCATCTTGATGGCGTTCAGCACATTGATAGGATAGAACCCTTCTCCCAAAAAGAGGATGAACGAGTGTCCGGCCCCTATCGCCAGGGCGTTCTTGCGTGCCAACTCGGTAAGTGCGTCGTCCGTCCCGCTAGAGCGCACCAGGCAGACCCCCGATGCCTCGCAAAAAGCCAGCCCGAAATGGATTCCCGGAACGGCATTCACCAGGGCTTCGTGGATGTCCTCGACGGTCTTGATAAAGTGTGTCTGCCCCAGGATGAAGTTGGTCTCCTCCGGCTTTTCGATCTCGACAATCTTTAACTCCATTGGTTTCCTCCCCAGCCTTTCACTTGCGGCTTGTGCCCGACAGGCACCTGGCTCATTATATAGCGGCTGTCGGCCATTGGTCAACGCTGGAAGATGGCCCTGTGTGCCCCTGGGCGCGCCCTTGACGCTTCTCTGGGAATACCCTACAATGCTGCCCAGTTGCAACGCCATGCGGTTGTAGCGGTGCACAGTTGGGGGCGTTTTGCTCGAATGCTACGCGTCATCGTCCTCTCACTGCTCCTTTGTAGCCTCCTTAACGCAAGTCCTGCCAGATGGGCAATGCCGTCGCTCGTGCGCTGATGGAGATTTGTGTTTCCTCGGTAACCCGACGTGCCATCGCGTAGGCAGTTGAAACTGCACCAACCATTGCGAAACCTGCCTTCGCAGGTTCATCTGCAGCCGCCGAAGGGCGGCGGCGCCAACTTGTTGGCGATGCAACGGTTGCCGTGGTTTCAACCGCCGGGTAGCGATAGTTGAAACTGCACCAACCGTTGCATCGGCATAGGCAGTTGAAACTGCACCAACCAGTGCGAAACCTGCCTTCGCAGGTTCATCTGCAGCCGCCGCGGGGCGGCGGCGCCATGCATGGCGGCGCCAGCAAGCTGGCGATGCAGAGGTTGCCGCGGTTTCAACCGCCCATCCTAATGGCTGTTACCGAACTATTTTGCCAAAGCGCCCTGCCGCCAGCCTTGCGTGTGCGCCGTGGGCGGGTGGTCGGTCTGTTCGGTAATGTCTGGTAGTAGTGTGTTCAGGAGGTGAGTAGTCTGTGCAGGATAACGTCAAGATGTATGACGTGCTGGTGATAGGCACGGGCAGCGGGATGGAGATCGTCGAATCTGCGTTGAACAGCGGCATGACGGTGGCTCTGGTGGACAAGGGGCCTATCGGCGGCACCTGCAATTACCTGGGCTGCATTCCCTCCAAGATGCTGACTGCTGTGGCTGACCGGGTGATGGATATCAGGGAAGCGAGCAGACTTGGCATTTCCGCCCAAGTGCGCCACGTGGATTTTAACTGGGCAATGGAGAATATGCGCGCCATGCGAGCGGAGGATGCCGAGCGGATACATTTCGCGCTGCATCATACGCCGAACCTGGACTTTTACCATACGGTGGGCCGTTTCGTGGGCGAGCGCACCATGCGAGCGGGCGATAGCGTGATTCGCGGCGAAAAGGTGTTCATCGTTGCCGGAGCGCGCCCGGCCATCCCCGCCATCGAGGGCCTGCATGCTGTGCGCTATCTCGATAACGAGTCGGTGTTGGAGCTAACCGAGCTTCCTGACAGCTTGCTGATGATTGGTGGCGGGTATATCAACTGCGAATATGCCCACTTTTTTGAGGCGATGGGCACCAAGGTAACTATTCTCCAGAGCGATGAGCGCCTGGTGCCAGATGAGGAGCCGGAAATCTCGGATCTGCTGGCGCGCAAATTGTCCGAGCGGATGGAGGTGCATACGCTGACCGAGGCGGTGGCGGTTCGTCGGGCGAATCATGGGTATGTGGTGACAGGGCGCAACCCGATGACGGGCGAGACCCGCGAGTTCCGGGCCGAGCAATTGATGGTGGCGACGGGCCGCACGCCGTATACCGACTTGTTAGAGGTGCAGAGGACCGGCGTAGAGACGGACGAGCGCGGCTATATTCGGGTCAACGAGTACCTGGAGACGAACGTGCCCAACATCTGGGCCTATGGCGACGTAATCGGCAAAAAGATGTTCCGGCATTCCGCCAACCGTGAGGCGCTTGTCGCGTGGCACAACAGCGTACACGACCATCGGGTCGCCCTGGACTATGGCGTGGTCCCCCACGCCGTCTTTAGCTATCCGCCGATAGCGTCTGTCGGCCTTACCGAGGCGGAGGCCAGCCGCGATCACCAAATTCTGGTGGGCATTTCAAAATATACCGACGTTGCCAAAGGCATCGCTTTGCACGAGCATGATGGCTTTGCCAAGGCCATTGTGGACGCCGAAACGGAGCAGATTCTGGGGTTTCATATCATTGGCCCGTATGCGCCGATATTGATTCAAGAGGTGATTAATAACATGGCGCTGGAGCACCAGGCCGCGGACCTGCACGTAGGGCTGCACATTCACCCCGCCATGTCAGAGCTGATCCCCAGCACCTTGAGCCGACTGGACGAGCCAGAGTGAGGCGGCCCGCAACCCGGCCTGGGAAGCGGCGCTGTAACCCTTGCCCCCTCGATGGGCCTGAGGTTTTGCCTGTGGAAGGAGGAGCAAATGAGTGACCAGGGGGTTGTCCCTGTTGCCAAGCACGTAGAGCTTTACTACCGTGTCGCTGGCGCGGGGCGGAGCGTTGTGCTGGTTCCCTCTGCCGCGTGGCTGGAGGCGGATTTGGAGCCGCTTGCTCAGGGGCGGACTGTGGTTTTCTACGATCAGCGGGGTCGCGGGCGCTCGGACGCCGATCCAAGTCTGACCCGCGTCTGGACGGATTACGAGGTTGAGGATATGGAGGTGATCCGCGAGACGGTGGATGCGGAACGGGTCGCGATTGTCGGATGGTCGTACATGGGCGCGGTGGCTGCGCTGTATGCCAGCGCGTACCCCGACCGCGTGGAGCGCCTGGTTTTGATGTGCCCGATCCCGCCACGCAGCCCCGCCCCCTATGATGACCCGCAGGCCGCCGAGTCCAGGGCCGATGACCGCGTGCCCGCGTCGGCCCGCGAACGGTTGATGGAACTGCGCGACACCGGGGTGGAGGCTACGGCCCCCGTGGAATATTGCCGCGAATACTATCGCGTCCATATTCCCCGCCAGATGGCTAACCCACAGGCCCTTGATCGTATGCGGAGTGACCCTTGCCGCTATCCCAACGAGTGGCCGCAGAATCTGGCCGAGCATCATCGCCAGCATTTCCCGCCCGACTCGCTTGTGTGGGATTGGCGGGAGCAGGTGGGCAATGTGCAGTCGCCCGCGCTGATTATCCACGGCATGGAAGACCTGACGCCTGTTGAGGCTTCGCGAGAATGGGCCAGCAGCCTGCCCAACGCCGGGCTGCTCGCGCTCCCTGGCGTGGGCCATTATCCCCATCTGGAAGCGCCGACTGCGTTCTATGGCGCTGTCGAGTCGTTCTTGGGGGGCGAATGGCCGACGGACGTAGAGCATTACGAACGCGCCGCATTGGCGGGGCGGGGGTGAACGGGGTTCTGATTCTATCCGAGGGGGAACAAGTGGTAGACTGGCGGCGCGTGTTGGGGCATCTGGTAGCCAACGCGGAGGAGCACTTTGACCAACTGAAATACCGGCTCGCCTATGCGCTGGGTGGCCCGGACCCCATCAAGATTGTCCCGTATCGCGGCTATGGAAACCGCCAGCAGCTATATCTGAAGGGGCGCGTGCTGGAGGATCAGGGGATCATCGAGAGCCGGGACAATGATAGCCTCTGGGATAATCTGGTGAATATGTATCGCCGCATCGAAAGCGACGAGGTTCCTCATGCGCGCCTCAAGGCCCGCTTGCAGGATGTCGAGCAAGAGGTATTGGCAGACGAAGAGGGCATGTTTGACGTGTGCATCGCGCCGCGCCACCCACTGCCCGCAGATCGCCTCTGGCATTCGGTGGAGCTGGAACTGGTCGAGCCGCTATCGCGCAAGCAGGCTGGCCCTGTGCGGGCCACCGGCTATGCGCTGGTGCCCCTGCCCAGCGCGCGCCTGGTGGTTATCAGCGACATTGACGATACGGTTATCGAGGCCGACGTGGCGCACCTGCTCAATCTGGCGCGCAATGTGTTCTTGCGAAACGCGCACACGCGCCTCCCGTTTCCGGGCGTCGCGGCCTTTTATCGGGCGTTGTTCCACGGGCCGCAGGGCGACGCGATGAACCCCATCTTTTACGTCTCCAATAGCCCCTGGAACCTGTACGACCTGCTCAGCGAGTTCTTTCAACTGCACGATATTCCCATCGGCCCCATCTTGTTTCTGCGTAACTATGGCATCTCGGAGGAGAGTTTCATGCCCTTTCGCCATCAGGCGCACAAACTCGGCATTATCCGGCAGATGCTCGATTTCTACCCCGATTTGCCCTTTATCCTGATTGGGGATAGCGGCCAAAAAGACCCCGAGATTTACGCAGAGGTGGTGGATCAATACCAGCAGCGTATCCAGGCCGTCTATATCCGCAATGTGAGCCTGGAGCGCGCGCGTTCGGAGGGCATTGGCGAGTTGGCTGCCCGGGTGGCCGCTGCGGGCAGCACCCTGATTCTGGCTGACGACAGCCTGGCGATGGCGGAGCATGCTGCCGCGCAAGGCTGGATCTCGCCCGCCGCGCTGGCGGACATTCGCGCCGAGAAAGAGAAGGACGAGCAACCCCCTGGGCCGGTGGAAAAGTTGCTGGGCGCGGAGGAAACGCCGCCCGCAATCATCGTCGAGGGCAAGAACGCGAGAGCGTCCGCGCCCCCTGCCACAAAGCGGCCTGATGGCAGCGGGGATGGCTGAATGGGTGGCGGAACCATTTGGCAGAGGATGGCGCCAGTATTATACTCTGTCCGGAGAGCAGCATGCCATCTACCGGCAGCAGTACCCTTCGTGGAGGACCAGATATGTCGATGCAGCAGGAACAGGTGCAGGCCAGCAAACAGGAGCAACGCCGGGCACGTCAGGCGCTGGCCGCATTCCTCAGACGCTTGCAGCGCGTCTGTGAGCGCGCGCGCGAGGTCGAGGAGCACAACGACCTGGTGGACAGGCTGAATGCCTTGCTGCGGGAACATGGTCACGCCATCCCCGTGGTCTACCAGCAGCGCATGCAAAAGGCCGCCAGCGTAGGGGATGCCGGGCGCGCCGCGATGCGCTTTTCCTGCAAGGCGCTGCAAGCCGAGGTCGCCAATGCCATCAACGCCCTGCCCGCCACGGCGGGGGTCGTCGCGCCGATTCTGGTGGGGTTGGCGCTGATCAGCACGCTGTTTATCGGCGGGTCGGCTGTGAATGCCAACGCCAATGCTGTCGAGGTGGTCGTAGTGAACAATGGCTGCGCGCCGTTGCGCTATTATCCCCGCGTGTACTCGGCTATTGACAAGGTGATCGAACTCGCAGGGGTAAAAACCGTGCCGATCAAGATTCCCGTCAAGGAGATCGAGACGCTTCGCCTGCCCAAAGGCAAGATCACCCTGGACGCCACCGAGCCGGACCGCCTGGTGATCGGCTTTCGGGGGCGCAAGCTGCCCCTCGATATCGCCGGGGTAGATCGCATCGAATGGGATGGAGTGCCGCAGCAGATGGGGCAACTCGCCACGGTGGAGGTGGGCGCGCTGCCCCAACACGAGTTGGTGCTTGGCTGTCAGGAGTAGGCCCCGCCTGAGAACCCTATGAAGGTTGAAAAATTAACGCCGCAACATCTGGCTCGCCCCGTGCTTCTCACCCAGCACTGAAAGTGCCCGGCCATACATGCCGCTGGCTGGTGCAAATAAAAGTGTACTAAGGTGTAGTAAACACTAATTAACCCGCTTTAGCGGGTTTTTCTTTTTCCGCAGCCTGGGACATTCAGTCCCAGGCGGATATAGTTGCCAAACTATTTCCCCAATTTGCTTATACAGGTTGTCCCGCCCCCACAAAAAAGCCACCAGCCTGGGAATTGTTCCCAGACTGGTGACGTTGCGCCTGTCCGAGTTGTCTAGCCCCTCTTGGCAAACGCTTCCATTGCGTCCAGCAGCCGCTGGGTAACGCCCTGCCGCACGCTGGGGTCGCGCCAGTCTACAAAGTGCTGCAACGCGGTTTGAATGGCCGGGTCATCCACCTGCTCTAGCGGGCGGTTCATCTTTTCATACACCGCGCCGCCGTACGCATCCACAAAGCCGGTGCGCTGCTGATAGGGCCGCAGAGCCGCCAGCAGCTTGCTGATGGCCTGCGCGTCTACCGGGCTTGCCTGGGCGAATTCGGTCAGCGCCGCCCGCACTTCCAGGTTCATCGCCAGATCAGTGAGAAAGCGGTCGGGGTCGTCGAACATCAGCCCCTTGAGGTCGCCCAGGGCATGGCTGCCGCCTGCCTGCGCGCGCACCTGCTGGGCCAACTTGCGCTGGGCGCTCGGCTCGGCGGTGGTCAGCCCTTGCCACGCCTCGGCGATGAGTCCTTCCAGCCCGGGCAGCAACCGCCGGGCGAAACCGGCCAGGTCCGCCGATTCGACGGTGCCCCCCTGCGCCAAATGGGCGAACAGGTACAAATGGGGCAGTTGCAAGCAGTGGGTCTGGGCGTTGGCCATTGCCCCGCGCGTCGCCACTTGAGCTGCTGGCCCACTCAGGCCGCGTTCCAGCCGGGCCGGGTCCCACTCGGTCAGGGGGAAGGTCGGCTCGCCCTCTACCAACCCATAGGGGAAGGCCAGCGTTTT
>JAAYXX010000057.1 GCA_012515695.1 Chloroflexota bacterium | reverse complement strand
GCGGTGGTGTTGGGCGCTGTCGGCGGCCCGGCCAGCCAACTGGCGAACGAACTGCAGCTGCCCCTGTCACCATTGGCCGACCTACAGCGAGCCAGCCTGATCTTGATCGACGATCCGGCCCAGTTCGCCGCCCACGCTCACGCTATTACCACCGCCGTCGAACAAGGCGCTATCGCCGTCCTCCTGGAATTGCCAGTCGGCGAGTTCGCCCTTGCCGATAGCACAATCACCATAGAGCGAGCGGGCATGAACCCGCGCCATTTCGTCTCCCGACAGACGGGCCATCCTCTGGTGGCTGGTTTCCAGCCCAACGATTTCCGCTTTTGGCACGACAGCCGGACGGGGTACGTTACTCCCATCCTGCACACTACCTTCTCCGCCAAAGGCTGGGACGCCATCCTCACCAGCGGCAACGGCGACTGGTCCAGCGGATGGGGGCCTGCCCTGGCGGTAGCGGAGCAACGCCTAGGAAAAGGCGCTTTTCGTATCTGCCAGCTCTCCCTCGCCGGACGCACGACCACCAACCCGGTTGCCCGCCTGTTCGCGCAACGACTGCTGGGCCTGTTGTCCTAAAAAAAGCATGACAGTATGCCGAGTATGCTGAGCATACTCGGCATACTACCTCCTCGAATCGGCGGCATTGTCGAGGTAAAAGCCCTGACTGTGCGCTGGCGAGACGACTCGCTCATGCACCTTCAATGACTATGCGAACAGACTGCGCGCCTGCTGGCTGGCCTTATGCTCCGGCAATCTTCCGCGTCCACTCTATTGCCCCTACCATCCAGGCGGAAAAGCACTTGAGGATTCGGCCAACCTGTGGTATACCATATATAGAAACGTTCGCCCCTTTGCTTGTAGCCAGCCTTCGCGGGTCCTAACGCTACGCAGACAACAACGAGTTGGAGCGCAGTGAGAGACTATGGACGTGGGCAAAGTAGCCGAGATTCACGACATGGCGCGGCTTCGTGGCCGCATCCACGTATTCCAAGACCGCACAGACGCCGGGCACATCCTGGCCGAGATGCTGGCCGCTTACCGCCAGACGGACGCGCTGGTCCTGGCAGTCCCCGCTGGCGGCGTCCCCGTGGCTGCAACCATCGCCCAGCAACTACAACTGCCGCTTGATGTCGCAGTGGTCAGCAAGATCACGCTGCCCTGGAATCAAGAGGCTGGCTATGGCGCTGTGGCCTTTGATGGATCGGTCCTGCTCAACGACGAACTCGTGCTGCAACTGGGCCTCAACGAGCAGCAAGTGCAGCAAGGCATCGCCCGCACGCGCGCCAGGGTCGCCCGTCGCATCACGCTGCTGCGGGGCGAGCGCCGCTTTCCCCCACTGACCGGGCGCACCGCAATCCTCGTAGATGATGGCCTCGCGTCCGGGTTCACCATTCGGGCCACCGTCCAGGCCGCCGCCAAAGCCCTGGCAGAGCGTATCATCGTGGCTGTCCCCACCGCCCATCAGGCCACGATAGACGCGCTGCGCGACGCAGTAGATGCCATCTATTGCCCCAATATTCGCCGGGGCCGCCGCTTTGCTGTCGCCGACGCCTATCGTCACTGGTCCGATGTGGATGAGGCAGAGGCTGCCAGAATTCTCAGCAGCTTTCTATAGCCGTTCGGTTACGCCGCGTTCCGGGTTCGCAGTCCATGTTCTCTGTAGTTCCAGAAGGAGGGACGTATGGCAACGCGAAAAAAGCGACGAGCGGGCAAGATTCTACTGGGATTGCTGATCTTTTTGCTCATCGTGGTCCTCTTTTCCCCTGCTCTGGTGCACGCGGCAATGGGTGTATTCCTGCACTATGCCGTGGACCCCGGAGAGACTCGCTACCTGGGCATCGTCGAGGGCGGGCAATTTCAGCCGCTCATGCCCCGCGCGGGTGTCGCTGGTGATATCCGCCTGACCACCATCGCCGCGCAGGATTCCGAGTCGCCAGATAGCAAGGAACTCGTGTTAACACAGAATGAGGGGCTGGCTCTCCTCGTTGAGGGCCAGAGCAGCGACGGCTGGCTATACTCGACGCGTATCATCCACATGTACGACCCGGTGCTGTCTACCCTGGTGCGTATCGCGGGGGGAAGCTGGACTATCGTGGAGCTATAGCCATCATCCGGACACGCAAAAGGGGCACTCGATAGGACCTTCATTGAGTGCCCCTGGTCTCTGCTTGTTGGCTACGCCCGGCTCCTCCCGCGCTCTAGCCAGCGGGATAGCGCAACACTACCCGGCGTGCCGGTGGCGTTGGATGATCTCGCGTTGTAACTCGCGCTCTAGCGTAACGAACCGCGCCGAAAAGCCCCCCACACGCACGATCAGGTTGGGGTACTTTTCGGGGTGCTCGTACGCCTCCTCCATCTCGCGCACGCTCGTGGCGTTCCCCTGAAAGATCATTCCCCCTTGCCGCAGGAACGTCTTGAGCAACGCCTTCATCAGATCAAAGGTAATCCACTGCTCGTCCACGTCCCACATAGTCGTGGCCCCGCCAGAAACACAGGTGTAATCCAGCGACGTGCTCGAGTTCATCGCCGCGGTGATCCCCCTGGTCATGGCGCAACTGCGCGGCGTCATGCCGTGGCCGATCAGGTCCCCAGCGCGCACACCATCAGCGCGCGCCCCCAACTCCTGGCTCGCAGCGGGCGTCCATACAAAGTTGAAAATCATCGGCTTGAGCCTGCCACCAAAGCGCGTGCGTTGTCTGGCCGCGCAACGCCCCACGCTCTGCAACACCCGATTGCACAACGCGTCCGCCTCGCTATCCTCCACGCCAAAACGCGGAATAGCATTCAGTTGGGCCTGCAACGCCGCATACCCCTCATAGTTCGCCCGCATGGCCGCGAGCAATTCCTCTGGCGAGACCAGCCCTTGATCATAGACGGCTCGCTTGATGGCGTGTAACGAATCCGCCGCGCTGGTGATCCCCAGGGGCGCAAACCCATAGTAGTTATATCGCGCCCCACCGTCCTGCTGCTCTCGCCCGCGCTCCAGGCAGTCTTGTATCAAGCTGGAAAGCAGGTAGCATGGCCGATACTCGGCATAGCACTCGCTGGCAATGTCCAGCGCCCGCGCCATCTCGCGATACTGCCGGTCAAGTTCGGCCTCAAAAGCAGCATACAGGTCCTCGAACGTGGCATAGTCAGGCAGGCTCCGCGTCAGTTCGACCCTCTGCCTGCCATCCAGCAAGTCCACGCCACCGTTCAGCACCAGTTCCAGCGTCTTGGCGACGTTGTGCGTACAGGCAAAGTTCAGGTCCGAGTTGGCCCCCTGCACGCTGATCTCCATACACCCCCCGGCCATGTACATGGCCGCATCCTCCGGCGGGATGCCGCTGTCAACAATCGCCGGAATGCAGGCGTCATCGTTGAAAATCTGCGCCCGGTTCCAGCCCCGCAGGAGGTATTGCACGTTCAGATCCACAAACTCTTCTGGCGTATTCTGGCCCAGCCGGGCATACACAGACGGATGGGTCAGGTCCAACGCCCCAATGGAGTCCACCAGCATATAGGAAAGCGGGTTCACCGCCGAAGAGCCGTCGGGGTGCACACCCCCCACCATTACCGCCTCTACCCAGCCATCCACTGGTTCCAGGCGCTCGTGGAAGCGGATCAGCAGCTCGTCAATCAACTCCTTGGCCTCTTCCAGTGTCGCGCGCCCCTCGGCCAGGTCCCGCTCCAGGTACGGCCACAGGAAATAATCCACGCGCCCCGGCCCATTCCCGCCAAACGGGTTCTCGAACATCACGGCCAGGTGTTGCAGGTGAAAGCTCTGTACTGCCTCGTGAAACGTGCGCGCAGGATAGCGCGGCACTCGCTCGCAGACGGCAATCAGGCGCTCCAGCCGCTCGCGCTCGGCTCCCGTTGCCTGCTGCAGCTTTCCCCGTAGCGCAGCCACATGCCGGTCATTCCAGCGCAGCACGCTCTCCCACAAGATCAGCGCCGCCTCGCACATCTGGCGCGCCTTTTCGTCTTGCGCGCTGTCCAGATGCTGCCGAATGATCTGCGTGTGGCCATCAATACCCCGCTCCAGAATCCAATCCCAGCGCCAACCCACATGCCCCGGCGCGCCGCCAACCTGTAGATATGGCTCGATCTCTCGCGCCTGCCGCTCCCGCATCTGGAACGCCGCAGAATATGGCTCCCAAAGCCTCTCGGCAGTTTCATCTCGCGTCTGTGGCGCACGCGTTGCCTGGTAGATCAGCCCCACCAACCATTCGTCTTCGAACAGGTAGACCGGTTCCGCCTCCAGAGCGTCGGCCAGCGAGCGCGCATATCGCTCCCAGAAGGGTAGCTCTGCATAACGTCCAAAGAACGCGCTTGTCAGATTTGCCTGGCGTTGCAGCGGAGGCGCGTGCAGTGCCCGCTCCCTGCTCGCCTCACGAAAGCGGCGCACACGCTCGGAAACGGGCGTGAATGGACTGGCATCCGTTCCATGCTCCTGAGATGCAGTATTCATTGGGTGCTCCTTTCAGCCTTAGCCAAGCTGCACCTTGATCGCCGTCACAGACGCCGGAGCAAAGGTATAGCGCCACGAGTTCCCTTCGATGGTCGCCGCGCTCGCCACGGGCCGAACGGCGTCCGGCGCGTCAAAGGTGTTGTGCGCGTGGATGTCCTGGTCCGTCAGCACGGTCACGCTACCTGATCGGGCGCTCCCCCCGCGAAAAACGACTTCCGCTTCAACGGCATCCGTCGCGTGTGGGTTCACCACGGTAAGCGTCAGTTCGCTTCCCTTGACAGAGGCCGAACCATCCAGCCCGAAAATGCGCTCTTCTTTGCCACCCGCAGTAAAGGTGATCGCCTCGGACTCGAAAAACGCGCGCACGCACGTGCCGCCCTGATGGGACTGGTACATGTCATAGACGTGGTATGTCGGCGTGGTCACCATCTTGTCGCCATCGGTCAAGATCATGGCCTGCAACACGTTGATCGTCTGCGCGATGTTGCCCATGATGACCTTGTCGGCGTTCCGATTGAAAATATCCAGCGTAGCCGCCGCCACCAACGCATCCCGCATGGTGTTCTGCTGCCACAAAAAGCTCGGGTTACGACCCACCACGGTCGGGTGCCATGTGCCCCATTCGTCCACAATCAGGCCAATCTTGCGCCCCGGATCAAACCCGTCCATAATCGCCCGCTGCTGGGCAATCAGTCCCTCCATCTTTAAACTGCGCGCAATCAGCTCGTACCACTGCGCTTCGGTGTACTCGGTGGCCGTCCCCGCCGTCCCGCAATAATAGTGAGCGGAGAAGCCGTGGATGCGGCTATATTTGCCAATCTTGGTAAAAAAGCGCCGCGTCCACTCGGGGTCATTGCCGCTAGGACCACAAGCAATCAGGAACAACGGCGTGCCCCAATCCCGCAAAAAAGTCGCGAAACGCTTGTACTCTGCTCCATAGTCCTCGGGGCAAAAGCTCCCGCCGCAGCCCCAGTTCTCGTTGCCCACGCTCCAATAGCGTACATTAAACGGCTCCGGCGAGCCGTTCGCCGCCCGCCGCGCCGCCAACGTGCTGTCACCCGTGAAATTGCAGTACTCTACCCAGTCGCGCAACTCGCGGGGCGTGCCGCTGCCCACGTTCCCGCAGAAATAGGGTTCCGCGCCAATCATCCGGCAAAAGCGAACGAACTCGTGCGTCCCAAACGCGTTCGGTTCAATCACGTCGCCCCACCAGATATTGACCCGTCGGGGGCGCTCGGCTCGCGGCCCGATGCCGTCTTCCCAGTGATAGTCATCCGCGAAACAGCCGCCCGGCCAGCGCACAATCGGCGGCTTGATCTTTTTCATCGCCCGCACAACATCCGTGCGAATTCCGCCGTCGTTGGGGATGGGCGAATCTTCGCCAACCCAGATTCCCTCATAGATACACGAACCTAGATGCTCGGCGAAATGCCCATAGATGTTCGGGTTTATCTGCGCGATAGGTTCATCCAGTGTAACACTAATTCGATTCATGTTCCGTTCCTCTTGTCTGTCGGTTTTTATCCAATATGTAGCTGGCTGCTCATCCCCCAGCACCAGGCATGTAGCCGCGCCATTCTGGCGCGCAGGGACGCGCGGGATGGAGGGAACGCGGCAGGATGCCGCGCCTACAGTACCCCCAGCCAGCGCCGTAGCTCTACGCCCAAGGGAAAGGCTCCATACCCGTTGGCCGCGATCCACTCGCCGGGCCGCGCCCACGGCAGGCCCAACTCGGCCAGCGGTAGGCCCTGCTCATACGCCTGCTGCACGGCCTCTTCCATGCCGCGCACAGCCACCGCCTCCGATCCATCCGAGGCCACATCCTGGTAGACGTACGCCTCTGGTATCTGCGTTACGCCCTTGCTCGATTCGAAAGCCAGGTTGATGCACCATACCTGCGGCTCAGCCTCCGCCAGCCCACATATGGGCCGCGCAGCCTTCCCAGCGGCCACGTCAGCCACTCGCGCCAGAGCGCGCACGTGCACATCATACCCATCATCCGCCGCATACGTTTCTTCGCGGCCATCGGCATAGGTCACAACAGCCCGCTCTTCTGGTGCGAACCAGCGCACCTGCCCCCGCTCGCACAGCAGCAACGCCTCAGGATGCATGGTGCGGGTGACGGCGTGGGTGGTCACGTTCAACACACGCACCCCATTCGTCAGCCGGGCTTCGATGCAGGCCGTGTCATAGCTCGCAATGGGTTTGGCTCGGTATAATTCCGCCCGCACCTCCGCGATGGGGTTCGGTTCCACCTGCCCCAGAGCCGCCCAATAGAGCGCCTGCGTCAAATAGTGCGCCGTCGCGTTCGTCGCCGGGCCATCCAACACCCACGCCCCGTCGGGCCGACGCAGTTGCCCCGCCCAAACGTTGCGCTCGTAATAGCTGGCGGGTCGGGGCCAACTGATCCGCACGCGAACCTCCGTCAAGCGCCCCAAAGCCCCGTCGGTCAGCCTGTCCACCATCCACTGCGTCACCGGGCTGCTCATGAACTGATAACCCACCGCGCACCACCGCCCCGTCCGACGCTTCGCCTCCCGCATCCGGGCCACGTCTTGCACAGTGGCCGCCGCTGGCTTTTCCACCAGCACATTATAGCCCGCTTCCATCGCCTGCACGGCCAGCGGCGCGTGGCTGGCAATCCCCACCGGCAACCCGATGATATCCAGGTCACCGTGCCCGCGCTCCAACATCTCTTGCACCGTCGAGTATATTCGCACTCCACGCGCTGTCAGGTCGGCCCGCCGCGCTGCCAGCAGTTCGCTGTCCATCTCTGTGACTGCCGCCATGCGAGCAATCCCACGCGCCTCCAGATCCTCCAGGCTGCGCGCCCATACCGCCGCGAATCCTCCCAGTCCCACTACGCCATAACGAATCACGTTCCGCCTCCAGCTCGTTGCTATAGACATGCGACAACCCACGCGGCCACCCGCCGTTTTCCGTTCTGCAGCATGAGCACTTGCCGAGAGCTACTGCTGCATCACCTAAACGTCGACGCCCAGAACTTGGCGCACCAGGAACCCGATGAAAAAGCTCAACGCCGCCACACCAAAGCTGATCACCACCATCTCAAAGAACCGCCGCCTGAAGGGCAGGCCCTTTGCCACCGAGATGTAAAATGTAAAGAACAAAATAATCAACAGCGCAAGAAAAATGGTCACCCCCAGGGCGACGAGATAGTTCATGAGTACAAAATAAGGCAAGATAAGCAAAGCAACCGTCGCCACATACGCCGAGCCAGTGTACAGCGCCGCCTTCAACGGGTCCTGCCCGCTCTCCTCCGACTTGGTCGAGAGATACTCCGAAGTCGCCATAGACAGCG
>JAAYXX010000463.1 GCA_012515695.1 Chloroflexota bacterium | reverse complement strand
TGGTTACATGCCGGGGGGGACGCTGCCCCGCTCGGAGCTGTATGCCGAGTTTGCCAAGCGGTGTGGCAATTTCGTCGAGCGTTCGGCGGGATGCCACATCTGGGTGATCGGCAACGAGATGAACCTGGCTGTTGAGCGGCCAGGTGGGCCACAAAATGGCGAACCGATTACGCCCGAGATGTATCGTCGGGCGTTCACATTGTGCAGGAACGAGATTCGACGGCGTGCCGGGCACGAGAGGGATCAGGTGGTGACGGGGGCTATTGGCCCGTGGAATATCCAGACCACCTATCCTGGGAACCCCAGCGGGGATTGGGTCCAGTATTTCCGTGACATGTTGGTGGGATTGGAAGGGCAGGTGGATGGGATTGCCATCCACACGTATGCGCGCGATGCAAACCCTGCCAATATCGTGAGTGAGGCCCGGATGGACCCCCCCTTTGAGAACCGGCGCAAGATGTTCCGCACGTACATGGACTTTATGGAAGCCATTCCATCGTCTATGCGCCATCTGCCGGTATATCTGACCGAGACTGACCAGAACGAAGCGTGGCCCAATGCCAACAATGGCTGGATTCAGGCGGCGTATGCCGAAATCAACCGATGGAATAGCAATCCTACCCACCAAAAGATTCGATGCATGTTGCTCTATCGCTGGGAAAAGCACGCGGGAGATATCTGGTGGATGCAGGGCAAGGACCGGCTGATGGACGACTTTCGGGCGGCGATGCAGCACGAGTACCGCTGGCGCAACTGATGGCGCAGCTTGCCCAGCGGACGCAATTGAAGTAAGAGAGGGCTGAAGCAGCATGGGTACACTGAAATCGTTCTGGCGAGGGTTCTCTACGCGTCTGCGGAAGGAGAGCGCGACGCCCGCTGATCTGCCGGAAGAGGTGCGAAGGGTCAGCGCGCGGGGTGATGTGATCAAAGAGCCGCCGATGGAGATTGACGGGCGCGTAATGGGCGTAGACGAGTTTGTGCGCTACGTCGAGGGGTTGCAGTTCGCGCCCCCGTTGCCGACGCGCATCTTTTTGCATCACACCTGGAAGCCGACCCCAGAGACGTGGCGGGGCCGCTCGACGATCTTGGGAATGAAGGCTTATTATGAGAAGCAGTTGTGGACGGATAGCCAGGGGCGTGTGCATGAGGGGTGGACTGCTGGGCCGCACCTGTTCATCGCGCCGGATGGTATCTGGCTGTTCTCAGACCTGCGTTACGACGGTGTGGGAGTCTATGGGCACAATTATCGGACCCGCCATATCGAGATGGTTGGCGATTTCGATGCGAGCTTACCAAGCGGGGCCGTGCTGGATCAGACAGTAGCCGCTCTGGGGATTTTGCACGAGCGGCTGGGCCTCGACATTCGCAAGCTGAACTTTCACCGGGATTTCTCCGACAAGACATGCCCAGGACGGGCGGTCACAAAGGAGTGGATTATCCCCAAGGTGGCCGCGTGGATAGAGGAGTATCGTCGGAAGAAGGCGACCCCTGAAAAGGCGTTGCGGCAAACGTTGACCGAGATGATCCAGGATATGCTGGTGCCGACCAACCCGCAGACGGCGTTGGTCAAGGAGGCAGCCGCGAGGGGGCTACTGGGGGCGCTGACAAACGAAATCCCGATGGAGATTGATGATCAGGGCTATATCGTGCAGTTTTTCGCGCAGGCGCTGCTGGTACCCGTGAACGAGTGGAATAAGGTACGCTCGCTGCACGAACACGAGACCCAGACGCGAGGGGCGGCTGTATCGCCTGCGTCGCGTGCCTGGGAACAGGCAATGACGGTTGCGGGGGATGAAGCAGCTACCGAGGCGGGCGAGTCTGCTGAGGGCGAGGAGCAGACGCCGGATTATCTTGTCGCGCCGCCGGTGGATCCGTACGATTTCCAGGGCGAGATACGCTAGACAGGCAAGCGATGCCTCGATGCTAGTGCGATGAACCTGCTCCATTCAGTGAATTGCTGTCAGGAGGCAAGCTCATGATGACGTCGCGGGAAGTGGTGGACGCGCTTTTGCGGGGCAACAAGGCGGATCGCGTGGCCTTGCACGATAGCCCCTGGGCGGATACTATCGCCGCCTGGGTGCAGCAGGGGTATCCCACACGCATGGAATACAAGCAGGTGGGAGAGAGCCGATGGTGCCCTGAGGACGGGCGTTGGGTGGAGGTAGAGCAGGAAGGGGAGTATATCGAGCCAGTTCCGGCTTGGGAACACTTTGGGTACGACATGGTCGGAGCCGGAGGGTGGTTCGATGTGATGCCCTTGCGCGACTATGAGGAGCTAGTGGCAGAGACGGACGCGTGGGAGATCAAGCGCAACGGGGCGGGCGCGGCGCTCAAGTATTGGAAGCACAAGTCGGGCACGCCCGAACATATTGATTTCCGCATGACGTCTCGCGAGGTGTGGGAGCGAGACTATCGTTCGCACCTGTTGACTCTTGACCCGGAGCGCGTGGACCTGGAGAACGACCGGAAGGCCATGCAGAAGGGGCGCAAGGCCCAGAAATGGGTACACCTGGGGCACATGTTTATCTGGGAGTTGATGCGGCAGAGCTTGGGCGACGTGACCATGTACGAGAGCGTGCTGCTCGATCCGGGATGGATTCACGATTTCAACCGGGTATACACCGACCTGTACAAGATGCACTTTGCTTACATGTTTGAGCAGAACGGCCTGCCTGACGGGATGTGGCTGTATGAAGACATGGGCTACAAGAATGGTCTGTTTGCCTCTCCGCGGGTGCTGGGAGAAGTGGTTTTCCCCTACTATCAGGAGATCGTGAGCTTTTTCCACTGCTATGACTTGCCCGTGGTGCTGCACACGTGCGGGAGCACTGCCGAGGCGATCCCGCTGATTATCGAGGCTGGCTTTGACGCGATCAACCCGATGGAACGCAAGGCGCTGAACAATGACCCGTTTGTGTTCGCAGAGAAGTATGGCGACAAGCTGGCTTTTGTGGGGGGGCTGGACGCGCGGGTGTTCGAGACAAACGATAAGGATACGATCCGGCGGGAGGTGATAGCCTACATCGAGGGGATGAAGGCGCGAGGGGCGCGGCTGGTATTCGCCTCTGACCACTCGATTTCGCCCAACACGCGGTACGAGAGTTACCTGTATGCCGTGCAGGTGTACCGCGAGCATATGTTGTACTGATTCGCGCAGGCATGGCATCGCGAAAGACGCGAATACGCAAACGACAGGAGGCTCGGCCAACCGCCGAGCCTCTTTTGTTATCTCCAGGCGGCGAGTTGCGCTACGATATAGTGCCACTCCTCGGTTTGCAGGGCATCAAGGGGTGCGGCAAGAGCAGTAAATAACAAGAAGTCCAGCTCTTGTAGCAGGTAGGTGGCGACAAGGGCGATGGCGATCAGGGCGACGAGCGCAAACAACAGGCAGCCGATTCTGCGGCGAGCCGTTTTCTTTTTCTTATTTGCTGCGGGCTGGACAGACTGCCGCGAGTGGCGCTTGGGCTGGGCAGGGGGTTGGGCGGCTGGTCGGCGCGGCTGTTGTTGGACGCTCGGCGTTGCGGAGGCCGAACGTGTCGCGTTGCCCGGCGCGACGGCTGCCCGCACCTGGGCCTCGTATGCCTGACCGGTGCTGCTGGTGGCGACAATGTACCCGGTATGGCTTTTGTTGGCGGCGAGTTGGTCCGTTGCTGTGCAGCGAACGGCAATCTCCATCTGGCGACCGGGGCCGAGGCCATATTCGGCGGGGCTGACCTGAAGCCAGAGAACCGAAGCGACAACAAGCCCCCGGCAGCCAGCAGGCCCCTGGTTACGCAGGGTGATTTTCACTACCTTGCTCTCTCCGGGGGCGAGAGTGCCCAGGTCAAGCGTTGGTGGGGAAAACACCAACGTTGATTCTGGCGTACGCGGGTTGAGGCTGCGCACAAAGGCATCCAGGCCCGCGTCAGGGGCGTCGGGGTATTGCTGGATGGCGTCTTGGGCCTGGTTGGCAGACACGGGATCGTTCAGCGCGTGGCGCAGCCAGGTGTCGAGGCTGCCATCGTACAGGATTTGCCGGGCATAGTCCCAATAGGAGAGGGAGAGGTCCAGCACTCCCGTAATCGTGGTGGCCACATTCCCGTCAGGGAAGGTGAGGGGGCGGGTGGTCCCGGCGCGAGATGCCCGAAATGCCTCCAACTGGCGGCGGAACTGCTCTGCGTCGAGGCGTTGGTCAACCTCGTTGGCGAGAGCCTGTTCCAGAATGGGCCGCAGGGGGGCGGGAATATCACCCATGCGCGGCCATTTGAAGGGATGGTCACGTGGGTCGTCGGCGGTCAGGATGTGGTATAGCGTTGCCGCCAGCGAAAAGACATCAGAGCGAGGGACCGCTTCGCCGCTGAACATCTCCGGGGCGGCATAGCCGACAGTGCCATAGACGCTGGGGCGTTTGCTGTCCGGGGTGTTCGTTTGGCCGTGGCGGTATCTGGTCTTGGCGGTGCCAAAGTCTACCAGCATGGCCTGCCCGCTGTTGCGGTCAATAATGATGTTGGCGGGCTTGATGTCGCAATGCACGACCGGCTCGGGCTGGATGTGCGCGAGGTACTCCATTACGCGGCATATTTCGACGGTGTAGCGGATGGCGTCATCCAGATCGAGGGGAGTTTCCTGGCCGGAAGGCGAACCGTGTGGCCCGGCCATCATCTGCTCCAGGTTCTCCCCCTCGATGTACTCCATGACGATATAGTTGTGGCCGCGCTCGCTGAAATACCCGTACATATCGGGGATGCCGGGGTGTTTCAGGGCGGCCAGCGTGCGCGCTTCTTTTTCGAACCGCTCCTGGGCTTTTTGTTCCTCGCCTGGCTGATAGTAGGCGATCATCTCTTTGATGATGCACAGCCGATCAAAGGCCCTGGTATTCTGGGCCAGTGTGATAGCGCCCATACCTCCCTTGCCCAACTGGCGAACCACGCGGTATTGGCCCGCATTCATGGTTTGCCCCGGCTGAAGGGACTCGGGCGTGTCAAGTTCCCGCCCGCACTGTCCACAGTAGCGGGCGGTTGGTGTATTCGTATGCCCACATTGTGGGCAGCGTATTGGTGTCATCGGTATCATCTATCGGAAAAACGAGCGCCATGCGCCCCGGAGCGCGCCCAAGATGGCGCCGCCCACCAGGGTCACGACGATAAAAGACAACCATAAGGCCGAAACGAGCAACGGGGGAAGGAACACACCCCATACGATGCGATCTAGCCAGCTTTCTGGGCGTTGCAGGAATCCGGCGATGCTTATACTGAACTCGCCGGGGTAGTAGTATAGGCCGATGGCGATAGCTGCCCCCAGGGCAAGCCACATTACCCACAGCAACCAGGGATGCCGCTCGATGGGAGTGCCGACGGTCTGGCCGACGCGCCCGATAAGCCGCCACCCTCCTTTGACAGTACGCCAACTCTCAGGAAATGCCGCCGTTATAGCGCGGCGGACGATGCGCCAGATCTCGCGGGAGAGAGACACATGGGCGCTGACCGGGATCTCGATGGGGTCCTGATCTGGAGTGCGCACGGTGATGACGCCCGCTTGTTCGCTGCGGAGCGGCAGGTCTTCGGCGCGGACGTTGACGCGCACGTCGGTGGGGATGCCAGCCCACAGATGGAGCCTGGTGGGGTGGACCTCCAGCCAAGGTTGCGAAGAGCTAACCTCGGCCAGGGTGTACCCACGCGTGGCGTTCAGTACGGTGACTCGCTGGATCAACGCCGATTCGCGGGCAATGGACCCCAGGTTGATGCTGGTTGGATCGGTAACCGCTCTGGGGTGTGGCAGACCAGGGTCTACCTCGCGCAGAAAGGCCTCCAACCCGGCGTCATGGTTCGTTTCTTGGGCGACGATTTCGTCGGCGGACAGCACCAGGTCGTGGCGGTTGATGTCGCGCAGCCATCGCTGAAAGTCTCCATTGTAGAGAAAAGAGCGAGCCGCATCCCAGTGTTCGTCAGAGAGGGCCGGTAGAGCGCCGACGCTGCGAATCTGGGTGCCGCCGGGGAAGGTAAACGTCTCCAGCGTACGCCGGGGCATGACCAGGGCTTCCAGGGATTGCCGCAATTCACGGGCAGAGCTGCGGTCGTCGGGCGCGGTACGCAAGGCCCGTTCCAGAGTTGCCGCCAGTTCACGCGGAAGGTCTTTGAGATGAGGGAACTTGAACGGGTGGTCGCGTGGGTCGTCGTCTGTCAGAAGGTGATAGGCAGACGCGGCCACGGCGAACACGTCCGAGCGTGGTTCCGGCTGCCCGCGGTACTGCTCCGGCGCTGCATAGCCGTCTGTGCCATACACGCTGGCGTGCTCCCCGTTACCGGGAGTTGCGCCTTCAGGGATTTCCACGCGAGCCGTGCCAAAGTCCACCAATCGCACCTCGCCGCGCTGTTGTTCGAGAATCAGGTTGGCGGGCTTGATGTCCTGGTGAACAACGGGGCGGGGCTGGTTGTGCAGATACTCCAGCGTCGCGCAAACCTGGATCATATAGCGGATGATCTCTTCTTGTGGCAGGCGCTTCCCAGGGATAACGCGGCCTGTCCCGTTCTCGTGTGAGACAAAGCTCTCCAGGTTGTCGCCACGGATATACTCCATGACGATATAGTAGCGCCCGCCCTCGGAAAAGAAGGCGTAAATCTGCGGGATACCAGGGTGGCTCAGTGCGGCCAGCGTGCGGCCCTCTTCCTCAAAGCGTTGTTGTGCCCGTCGGCGCTCTTCGGGATCGGCGGTGTCATAGTATTCCAGCATTTGTTTGACCACGCAGAGTCGGTCAAACGCGCGCCTGTCCTCGGCCAGGAACACAGCGCCCATCCCCCCTTTGGTCAGCGAACGCACGATACGGTAGTCTCCTCCTTTGAGAAGACTACCGGGTACGAGGGGCACCTCCAGGGGGCGGCCACATTTGGGACAGAAGCGCGCTTCTGTAGTGACAGGTTGACCGCACGATGGGCAGGAAGACATGGCTAACGCATCCTGAACACGAGTCTGAGCCGACCTGCGCGAATCTCGTCGCCGTCATTCAGCGGGGCGGGCGTGCCTGGCTGAAGCCGGTTGCGATTCAACAGAGTATAGTTCGTGCTGTTGAGGTCTTCGATCATATACTGACCGCCGGAAACGGTGATTTTGAAGTGGCGTCGAGATACGCCGCCCTCTTCGCCGCCGTGCGGGGTCAGGTCGACATCGGGAAAGACGCCGCTATAGGGGTCCTCACGGCCTACGACGGTCTCTTTGTTGGCAGCGAGAGGGATCTCTGCGCCGCTGCTGACGACCAACTTGGGGCCGGTGGGAGGCGCTGCTACTGGCGGCTGGGCCTCAACGACGGGCGGGGCAGCCGGGGCTGCTTCCGTTGGCTGTGCAGGGGCGGCCGTCTCGGCTGCTTGCGGTGCAGCGAGGGCTGCGCCACAGAACTCGCAGAAGGCGTCGCCCGGATTGGTTTGAGCGCCGCAAGCGGGGCACTCGCGCACCGCGGGCGCTGACTCCTGGGCAGGAGGTGTAGCGTCCACCGGTTGGGCAGGGGCAGCAGCAGAAGCTGCTGGCGCCGTCTCGGCTGCTGGCGCGGCTTCCTCTGCGGGAGCGGGAGCTTGTGCCGGAGCAGATGCCGCTGCGGCAACCGATGTTGCTGCTTTCAGTTCCGCGCCGCAAGCGTAGCAGAACTCTTCGCCCTCGGCGACTGTTGCGCCGCAATCGGGGCAGGTGCGCGATGTGCCGGATGGCGCGGGCGCGGCGGCTACTGTTGGCGGTTGCACGTCGGCGGCAGGTTCGGGCTGGGGGGCGGCCAACGGCGCGCCACATTCCCCGCAGAACATTTCGCCGGGGGTGTTCACGTTGCCGCAGTTCGAGCAGCGACCCTCCTGGGCTGGCGTCGGCTGTTCGGCGGCAGGCTGCTGGGCAGTAGCGGCGGCGTTTGCCGCGGCATTTGCCGTGGCGTTTGCCGCTTCAGGGCGGGGCAGCCGGGTGCCACACTGGTCACAGAAAATGGCGTCCTCTTGGACTTGAGTCCCGCAATTAGGGCACTTCATCATTTGCTCCTTTCAAAAGACGACTATTCGGAGAGATCGGGCAGCTTTTGCGTGAGCTTGCGCGTCTGATATTTAAGCTTCTTGGTGCCACTGGCCGACATTTGGCCGCTCTTTTCCAGGTTTTCGGCTTCTTGTTGGGCAGCTTCTGCCAGATCGGTTTCGCCGAGTTCCAGGAGACGGGTGGCAGCCGCGCGCAGTTTCTGAGTAGCGCCCGCGACGTTCCCCATTCGGGCTTCATCCAAAGCCCGGGTTTGTAGCTTGAATGCGGTTACTTTTTCAATCAGGTTCATGATATCAGGGTTATACTGTTTGGCCTGTTGCGCGTCCGCGGTGTATTCCACCAGGATGTCGCTGCGCGTGGATGCCTCGGTGACGCCTTCCGTCGGCAGGTCATAGGTAACCTGGGCCTGCGCGATGCGGTAGCGACCAGGGCGACGCTGGGGGAGCAGCAGCTCGACCAGGATTGCCTTGCCCTGTTCGGCGTCCAGCTCGCCCAACTGCATCTGCACATCTTGCTCGGCGATGGGCGTATATCCCAGGTTGGCGATGACGGGAGTAACCTGCCACACCTGACGGGGCACGACGCCCGAGACGAGGCGCAATACCATCTGCGCGTTACGGACCACAGCTTTTTGCGAGCGTTCTACTGTCTGGGTGAAGAGCGGTATGATTTCATCCGGAGCGGCCACCAGGTCGGAACCTCCGTTGCTGAGTGTGCCGATCTCGTCTAGCAGGTCTTCATTCCAGTCATCCCCCAGGCCGAGGGCCTGGATGGGGATTTTGTGGTCGCCTGCTTCCTTGGCGAGTTTGAGGCATTGGCTCTCGTCGCCATAGGTCTGGCCGTCGGTGAGGAGCAGCAATTGGTTGGCATACCGCTCATTGAAGGAGTGGTACACTTCGCGCAGGCCGAGGCTCATCCCGCGGGACATTTGCGTGCCACCGCCCGCTCGCATGCTCCGGATTTTGTCGAGCAGCCCTTTTTGATCGGCGAGGGGTGCTTGCTTGGCGATGACCTGGGCGCTATCGTTAAAGACGGTCACAGAGACCAAGTCTTGGGGGGCCATTTTGCTCAGGGCGAGGGCCATCGCTTCTTTGAGCCGCTCTATTTTCGCCCCGCGCATGGAACCGCTGTGATCTAGCACGAAGCCAAAGTTGACCTGCATCCGGGTATTGGAGATGACCTCGTTTGGGATAACCTCAATCAAGGCGTAGATCAACTGTTGTGTGCTGGTAACAGGCACATACGTCTTGTTGAGGGTGGTGGTGAGTCTCAATTCGTCTGCCATTTGTTGCCTCCTTAACTAACCGTAGAACGCGCCTCAGGCTGGCGTTGCCTGAACCACGATCACCGAGATGTTGTCTTCTCCTCCGGCGAGATTGGCGTTTTGCACCAGTCGCTCGCAGGCTTGTTGGGGGTCTGGTTCAGACAGCAGAACTTCCTCCAGGCCCTCGTCTCGCACCATCTCCCATAGGCCATCGCTGCAAAGGATCAAGTGGTCGTCGGCGGCCAGCTCGTCGGAATAGATGTCCACCTCAACCCTGGGGTGATCGCCGATACTCTGATAGATCAGGTTCCTTTGCGGGTGGGAGTACACCTCTTCCGGCGTGATCTCCCCGGCGTCGACCAGGCGCTGCACAAGCGAGTGGTCTTTGGTGATGCGCTGTAGCCCGCTCTTGTTCCAGAGATATGTGCGGCTGTCGCCGACGTTGCCGATGTAGGCCATCCTGTCGACGATCAGCGCAAGGGTCATGGTGGTGCTCATGGTGCTATTGCGGGGTATGCGCGTATCATAGACGGTCTGGTTGGCCTGCTTGATCGCCTCGACGAGCCTGGCTTTGATGGTGTCGGGGTCCAGGTACTCGCCGCGAATGATGGGCTCCCAGACATTTGCTCGGAGACTCTCCCAGACTGCATCAGTGGCCATGCGGCTGGCAACCTCGCCCGAGTCCTGACCTCCCAGGCCATCGGCGACGATGAACAGGCCGAGCGTGCGCCCGCTACCTGTGGCATAGAACCAGGTCTCGGCATAGTCCTCGTTATGGTCGCGCTGTAGTCCCTTGTCTGTCGCTTTGCCCCAAGTCAACTTCAGGGGAGAGGAGTCGGCCTCGAACTTGGTTGTGGCCTCTCTATGCGGCAGTGGTTCGGCGGTAACGAAATACTCGCGTTCGCCCTCTGTGAAGCGTTCGTCGTACTGCTCTGGCAGATGCTCCACGCGCTCGACGATCATGGCGTAGCAGGGAGTGTCGAGGGTTGCCCCGCACTCGTGGCAATATTCGGCGTCGGGAGTGTTGTCGTCATAGCCACATGCCGCGCAACGACAGAGGTCCACGGCGCGATAGGTGCGGCGTTGCTCGCCGTCCTCGATCAGCTCGACGATTTCATAGCGCCCGGAAAGCACTTGGCCGGGATGTAGGGGCGCGAGTTCCCCGCCTTGATCGAGGTCTTGAACGACCTCTGAAGGAGCAGGCGGCTCGTCCGGCGAAGGAGCCTGGGCCTGTTCCGGTGGGGAAGGGGGCGATTCCTCTGGTGGCGCCACTGGCTGGGCGGCAGCCTGTACGCGTTCGGGGACCGTTTCAGGCTGGCCGGATGGTGGCGGGCATTGCTCCGCATATGGTTTGGATGGCTTGAGGAGTGCCCCGCACCACGCGCAAAAGCCCGCCTGGTTGCGATTCTCCCGCCCACAGTTACTACACTTCATTGGCTAATCTCCTCGTCATTGCGCCTACCGCGGTCAGCGGATGCGAAAATGCAGGACCACACGCCCCAACCTGATCTTGTCTCCGTGCCGCAGCAGGCGGGGAGCGTGGGGTGTGAGGCGTTCTCCATTGACATAAGTACCGTTTGCGCTATTCAGGTCGGTGACATGATAGCGGCGATGATCGGCGGTGATACGCGCATGGTTGCGCGACACGTATCCATTCGGGTCATAGAAACCGAGATCCAGGTCAACAGGCTGTTCGCCCCCCTGTCGGCCAAGGAGCACATCCGCGTCGTGCAGCGGGTATTCCCACCTGGCGCCGGGCGGCCTGACCACGGCCAGCACGGGAGGGGGCGCGGGCACAAAGGAGTGCCCGCAGCCGCGACAGAAGCGGGCTTCCGCTCGGTTGGCGGTAGAGCAGCGGGGGCACACCTTGGAATAGATATCCGACTCGACCGGCGCGCCAATAGGCTGACGCGGGGTGATGCTCGTTGCGCGTGGCTCTTGCGCGCGCGCAGGTGTCGGCGTGGCGGATGTTTCCACTGGCCCTGGAACAGCGTCCGGCGGGGGCGTAGTTGTTGGTTGATGGGTGCGCGACTCGATGCGCCGCCGATCCCGCTTGGACAGGCATTGTAGTAGCGCCTGCCGCATGGCCTCGGCTGACTCGAAGCGCAGATTGCGGTCTCGAGCCATTGCCTTCTCGACCACTGCGACGGTGGCGTCTGTGACAGCCGGGTTGTACTGCTGAATCGGGACGCGCGGAGTAGGCACAAAGGCGGGCAGGGGCGGCACGTTGGTCAATAGGTGGTACATGGTGGCCCCCAGGCCATAGACGTCGGCGCGCGGGTCTGTCTGTGCCTTGCCCCATTGTTCGGGCGCTGCGTAATTCTCTGAACCCATTGTCATGGTATCTTTGGCCTTGCCCACCTTGTAGGTGCGGGCGATGCCAAAATCAATCAGCTTGATCTGGCCGTTGGGCGTGACCATGACGTTGCTGGGTTTCATATCCCGAAAGATGATTGGCGTTGGCCGCGAGTGCAGATAGGAGAGCACCTCGCAGACCTGGATGGCCCAGTCCAGCACCTCGCCTTCAAGCAAGGGGGCGTTGGCGTGCTCCAGGCGCTTTTCCAACGACTCGCCATAGATAAACTCCATGACAAGGTATGAGCGCCCGGCCTCTTCGAAAAAGGCCACGACCTGTGGCAGGTTGGGATGGCTGAGATCGACCAGTAGCTCTGCCTCTTGCCTAAAGAGCAGGCGTCCCTCCTCCAGGGTGTGGGCGTCATCCATATCGGCGCGAAGTTCCTTCATGGCCCAGACCTGGCTGGACCCGTCAGGGCGCTCCTCGGTGACCTGGTATACGCGTGCCATGCCCCCTCCTGCTACGAGGCGTGTGACACGGTATCTGCTTTTCAGGACTGTCCCCATTGGGAGAGGTCTGTTTTCCATACGTTACCTATCTAGAATGCAGCACCTGCTGGCTTGGCATCCGTTCGAGTGCTTGGTGAGTGGCGGTTCCACTACCTACCTACAGTATTACGCACTCCCAGGGCTTGAGGTTGCAC
>JAAYXX010000056.1 GCA_012515695.1 Chloroflexota bacterium | reverse complement strand
TCGTTGTCCGCCGTCACGCTGATCGTCACCGTGGCCGTGTCGTTCAGCGCCCCATCGCTGACCGTGTAGGTGAATACATCGGTATAGTTGGCCGTGCGGTTGGTGGGCGTGTAGACGATCTGCGTCCCCTGGATAGCCGCCTGCCCGTAGGTGGGCGTGCCCACCGCCTGGAGCGAGAGCGTGTCGCCGTTCGCGTCACTGTCGTTGCTTAGCACAGAAATCGTCTTGGGCGTATCTTCGTCGGTAGAGGCGGCGTCATCCTGCGCGGCAGGCGCCACATGGTTCACCGTAACTTGCACCGGTTGTGAAGAGGCATCTGGGTCCACCGAGCAGGCCAAGCAAGTCATCGACGCCACATTCGTCAGGAGCGTTCCCCCTGGAAGAGACTCATCTACCACCACCGGAACGGTCACCACTACTGTATGCGCTATATAAAGGGTCAAATCACTGAGCAGCGTGGGCAGGTCGTCCGCCGTCTGGGCCCCTATCCCCGTTTCGTCATCACTCCAGGTGACCGGTCCAACAAAGTGTATCCCACTGGGCAGCGTGTCCGAGATCAACACGTCCCTGGCAGGCGCGCCACCCTCGTTAGAGACGGTAATTGTGTAGGTGATGGGCTGTCCGGGGTCAGCAGTAGCATCGCTCACTGCCTTGCTGATGGATAGCATCGGGGCCATGGCAATACCCGAAATGCTGAGGGTGAAATTCCCTTCGTCCGCGTCATTGTTGGGGATAGTCAGAGTCGCCCTGCGATTCCCTGCTCCGACAGGGTCGAATTGGATATTGACGATCGTCGTGTGGCCCACAGCCACCGGACTGGCGGGTTGTTGAGTGACAGTGAAATCGTCCGCGTTGGTGCCCGATATCTGTACCTTGGGATTGCCAGACAGAATGAGATCCTCATAGCCAACGTTGTAGATCATGAGCTGGAGTTCCGCTACACCGCCATCTACGTCCACGTGGCCCATATAAATGGAGGCTCCACTGTCAAGCGGCCCCTGGGGACCGGTCACAACTATTTCCGGCCCGTCGATCTGATCCATACCCAGGGCGATCATCTTGCCGGACAGGATGCTCATAGCGTTCGATCCATCCGGATCGGCCTGCTTGATGCGCTTGATGAAACCGTTGTACGCATTCTCGATTGCGAAAAAAACCTTGGGATCGACGGCCACGGCGGTGATAAACTCCGAGACCTTGTCCGGCACGTACGCTGGCAAAAAGACACAAGAGTCATCTGGGTCACCGCTGACGTTGCCCCGCCTCAAGTCATAATCCTCTTCCGCCAGCGCATAGAAAGGCTGGTTTGCCTCGGCGCGGGCACCTAACGGCGGGAACGCGCCCAGCAGCAGGAGCAGCGCCAGAGCCACTAGGGCGGAGCGACGGGCAAGGGACGAGCAAGAACGAGAGAGAACCTGACATGTAGGTAACACGAGCCTTCCTCCGGATAGAACAGTGTATTCATGTGGAACATACTCCCAGGACGAACGAATGTCAGTGGGCAATGAGGTTTGCGAAACAGAGGTCGCGTATTTTGGCGGGCAGTATACCACGCCAAGATGAACAACAGATGAAAAAACCGACGAGTTTTGTTCAATCTACGTAAAGATTGCATCAATTTACTCAAGTGGGCATCCTGGTACTCATCACCGAGGCGCTCAAGCTGAACCTGGCAGCCCGGCCCTTTGCTGTGCGCGTGGCGGTGAATACCTTGCTGATCCTATCCACGTTATTTGGCGCTCTGTACCTGGCCGCGTAGCCGCATCGTTCAAGCTATGCCATCCCCTGGACCTTTCGCGCAGCGCCATCTGTGGTATAATGCGTCATCAACAGGCAAGGCAGACTGCCCTGTGCCAACGCTCACCGCGCCCAACGGCTGGTCAGGCATCTCCGTCAGAGCGCCCCTTCCCGGCTCCAATGCGTCCGCATTTCCTCGCATCCCCATGCTTCGCTCTCACCTGGAGGGCGAGCAGTCTGCCAACGCCGGGAATACGCGCAAAGGAGACGCCACCAGATGCAAGATCGGCCCCAGCACAGGGAAAGGCCCCGTGGCCTTGGCAACCAGATCAGGGAGTTTGTAGAGGACGGTATCCGCCGCCGGGAATCGGCAAGCGACATGCCCACGTCCAGATACCAGCATATCCGGGTCATCATCAATCCCGCGTCCGGCCAGAACCGCCCCATTCTCTCGGTGCTCAACCAGGCTTTCCACGCCGCCGACATCGCCTGGGACGTTGCCGTGACCAACAAATCCGGTGACGCCCATCGGTTTGCCGTTGACGCGACCCGCTCCGCCGAGGTGGACGTGGTGGGCGTCTATGGCGGCGATGGGACGGTGCGCGAATTCGCCAGCGGCATGGTCGGCAGCGACAAGCCGCTCGCCATCCTCCCCGGCGGGACGGCCAACGCGCTGGCCTTGAGCCTGGGCCTCCCCCTGGACCTGCAAGAGGCCGCGTCCCTGGTCAACTCCCCTCACAGCCACCTGCAAGCCATTGACATGGGCCGGGTGGGCGATCACTATTTTACCGTCGCCGTTGGCATCGGCATCCCCGGCATGTTGGCCGAAACCGTCAACCGCGAGGACAAGGACCGGCTGGGCGTGCTGGCCTATGCCTTTCGCTCCATCCAGGCCATGCGCGATTCGCAGGCCGCCCGCTACCGAATCACCATAGACAACCGCCCGCCCATCGAGCAGGACGGTGTAGCCTGCGTTATCGCCAATTCGGGCAACCTGGGACTGCTCAACCTGCCCCTGGCGAGCAACATCTCGATGACCGATGGCTTGTTGGATGTCATCCTCATCTGTCGGGCGGACGTGGACGCAATTCTATCGCTGGCCAGCAGCATGGTGCGCCAGAACGAATCGGGCGCGCCCTTCCAGCATTGGCAAGGGCGCGAAATCACCATCTCCACCAACCCATCCCAGGCCGCCCAGATTGATGGCGAGACGCTCGACATGGGAACGTGGCGCATCTCTGTCGTGCCTGCCGCGCTCCGCGTCATTCTCCCCAAAGCCAGGGCCAGCCAGCGCCGCCCCTAGCATCCCCAGCCCTGCCGTTGCTTGACACCGCCTATCCCCGATGCTATGATAGGCTTGCCCCTTAAAATCGAGTGCGGATCCAGAGCATCGCGCGCTATCCCCTGACCATGTGTCCCGATCAGGCTAGCAAATGCATAGAAGGCTACCATTAGTCTGCCACAGGTTCCAGGTGGCAACAACCGCAATACACACCGGAGGAAACGCACGTGACACAAAAAGCCATCTTGCTGAATGCCCAAGACGACGTCGCCACCGCATTGACCGACCTGCCTTGCGGGGAGACGGTTCAGGTCACACTGGGAGAAGTCTCGGCCCAGGTCGTGCTCCACAATGACATCGAGTTCGGCCACAAGTTCGCCTTGCGGGACATCGCCAAGGGAGAGGACATCCTCAAGTACGGCCTGCCCATTGGCAAAGCTCTGAGTGACATCCGGGCCGGGGAATGGGTACACGTCCACAACTGCCGCAGCACACGTTTTGGCTTCCAACACGAGAAATACGGCGTGCGCGCCTGATCCGTTCAACACTCTCATCGCCTACAAAGGGGAAATAATGGACATACTAGGTTATCGCAGACCGGATGGACAACTGGGCATCCGCAACAAGGTTTCTATCGTCTACACCACTCATTGCTCGCTGGTGGTCTCGCAAAAGCTCCAGAACCTCTTTCCTGTGCGAACCCAGCTTTTCGGCTACCCGGGCGGCTGCGCCCTGCGGGATGGCCCCGTGAACAAGATCGTCGCCCTGGCGAACCATTCCTCCTCGGCAGCGGTCCTGGTAGTGGGCCTGGGGTGCGAGGGCACCGACGCCTATATGGTCGCTGACAGAATCGCCAAATCGGGCCGCCCCGTCGAGGCCATCAAGATCAACGCCGAAGGCGGCGACCTCAAGGCCATCGAAAAAGGCTCGCGGATTCTGGTGAAATTGCTGCAATACGCCTCCCAGGTCGAGCGCGCTCCCATGACCCCCGCCGATCTGATCGTCGGCCAGGAGTGCGGCGGTTCGGATGCCACCTCTGGCCTCGCCTCCAACCCGATCACCGGCGTGGCCGCTGACCTGCTGATTGACGCGGGCGGCACGTATATGCACTCCGAGACGTCCGAGTTGATGGGCTGCGCCGATATTCTCGCCGCCCGCTCGGTGAATGAACAGGTAGCGCAAGAGATCCGCGAGGCCATCGAGGAGGCAGAACGGGACAGCTTTTCCTCCGGGCGTTTCTCCTGGGGATACGGAAATATCCTCGGCGGGTTGACCAGCATCGAGGAAAAATCCTACGGCTGCCTGGCCAAGTCGGGCACCAAGCCCTTGCAAGGCGTCCTGAAAGAATACAAGCTCCCCCCTGGCAAGGGCTACTATATCCAGGTGGGCGAGCCAGGCTCCGGCACGTTCCACGGCGACCCTGAAGGCGTCAACCAGTTTGCCGCCTGTGGCGCGCATATCTGCCTGTTCACCACAGGCTGCGGCTCTACCACCGGCGGGTTGATCCCGGTCATCAAGGTGATCGCCAACCCCAAGCGCATGCAGCTCATCCAGGATAACGCCGATTTCGACGCTACGCCCGTCATTCGCGGCGAAAAAACCATCCAGCAGATGGGCGAAGAGCTATACCAGGAGATTCTCACTGTGGCGGCTGGCAAGCTGACCAAGTCCGAGATTTACGGCCACCACGAGGCATAACCGCGGCTAGTAGTCGCACGATCGGGGCGTTCCCAATCGCGTTCATGACAAAGAGGTCCAACAGATGAAAATCACTCGTTTCGAGACGTTCCTGGTTTCCTACACCTTCCCCGAAGAGCATAGTTGGTGGGGCGGCGCTGGCTGGGATCGCGACGCCAAGGGCGTGCGTTTCAACGGCGTCATCCTGCGCGTCCACACGGATGAGGGCATCACCGGCCTGGGCGAGGCTGGTCCCTGGGGCGACTGCCGGGCTATTGAAGCCCGCCTGCACGAGTTGGAGGCCCGGTTCGTCGGGCGTGACCCGTTTGACGTGGACAAGCTCACCGCTCTGAGCGGCGACGGCTGGTTGAACGCCTGCCTGGCTCCTATTGACTGCGCCTTGTGGGACATTGTGGGCAAGGCCACCGAGACGCCCGTTTACCGCCTGCTGGCCCGCGACGGCGATTTTCAACCCAAGCAGATCCGCACCTACGCCAGCGGCGGGGTGGGCTATAACTGGTTCGCCAAGCCCGATCAGGTCATCGAAGAGGTGTTGCAGCACAAGGCCAACGGCTTTACCGCGTTCAAAATGCGTATCGGTAGCGCGTGGGGCCTGGCGAACATGACCCCCCGGCGCTTTGGCGAACACCTTGCCAGGGTGCGCGCCGCAATGGGCGACGACATGGACCTGATGCTAGACGCCAACTGCCGCTTCCGCAGCGTGGATGAAGCCCTGGAAATCTGCCGCATCCTGGAAGACCTGGGCGCGCGCTGGTTCGAAGAGCCGATTCCGTGGCGTCAGCCCGACGGCGTCGAACTCTACAACCAGATTCGGGCCAATACCACCGTGCCTATCTCTGGCGGCGAAGGCATTCACGAGATGGATGTCTACCATCGCTTTGCTCAGGCCCAGGCTTTTGACATCGTGCAGCCGGACGCCAGCTTTATCGGCATGACCAACGCCTACCGCGTTGCCCTGATGTACCATCGCATAGGGCGGCCTTGTATCCCTCATAGCTGGACCAACGCCATCGCCCACGCGGCCAACGCGCATCTGGTGGCGGCCATCCCCAACCGGGTCATGCTGGAAACGCAACAGATCTTCAACCCCATGCTCACCGAGCTGGTGGACAACCCCATACCGGTGGACAAGGGCTTTATCGACGTTTCCGACAGGCCCGGCCTGGGCATCGAGTTGAATGAGGACGTCCTGAAAAAGTACCCGTTCGACGAAAACGGCATTTTCGTGCCCTGGACCCACTAATCGCACACGAGCCAACGCAAGCGGGCATACCCTAGTGTGGGGTATGCCCGCTTGTTCCTTGCAGCCAACATGGGCGATTGAAATCGCGGCAACCGCCGCGAAACCTGCCTTCGCAGGTTCGCTTCCCAGTCGCCGAAGGTGCGACTGTAGTCCACGAAGGTGGGCGCGCCAACTTGTTGGCGATTGCACTGGTTGGTGCAGTTTCACCTGCCTACGAGATGGCACGCCGAGTTACCGAGATAAATGGCAAACCTCCACCTTATTTCTGCGGTTCAATCCCTGCTATCGCGGGGCCAGGAACCGCTACCAGCCGCCTGCTGCCTCAGGTATATCGCGGCGATATCACACCCATCGAGGGGCATATCAGCCATCACCCGCCCCCGATCCAACACCACCGCCCGGCAACACAACTCTTGCACAAACTCCAGGTCATGCGAGGCGATCAACATCGTCTGAGGAAGGCCCTGCAACAGCGCCATCAGGCTGGCCCGCGCGCGGGGGTCCAGCCCCGCCGAGGGTTCGTCCAGCGCCAGAATCGCCGGTTGCATGGAAAGCACGGTGGCGATGGCGACCCGCTTTTTTTCTCCCAGGCTGAGGTGGTGCGGCATACGCTGGGCATAGTCCGCCATCCCCACTTGCTCCAGCGCCCAGGCTGTTCGCTCGCGCACCTCTGACTCTGGCAAGCCCATGTTCAGCGGCCCAAAAGCCACATCATCAAACACCGTCGGGCTGAACAACTGGTCGTCGGGGTCCTGGAAAACCAGCCCCACCCTGGCCCGAATCGCCCGCAAGGTATCCTCCCGCAACTCCAGGCCATCCACGTAGAGGCTCCCCTTCCCCCGCAAGATGCCGTTCAGGTGCAGCAACAAGGTAGATTTGCCCGCGCCGTTATCGCCCACCAGCCCCACCTTCTCACCGGCGGCTATCGCCAATTCTATCCCCTGCAACGCCTGTCGGCCATCGGGGTAAGTGAAGGACAGGTTTTGCACCTGCACAATCGGTGACATGCGTCCCCTTCCTACCAGTATACGTTCGCCACAACCGCTATCAATGCCAGCAGCGCCACGCCCGCGCCCCCCCACGCCAGATCTCGCCGCGACAGCGTCGGTTCCGCCAGCGCGCGCAACTCGCCAGTGAACCCCCGCGCCAGCATGGCCTGGTAAATGCGCTCGCTGCGCTCGTACGTACGCAAGAACAGCGTGCCAATAATGGCGCCGGTGACTCGCGCCCGCCACAACACCGACGGCCCCTTGTGCCCCGCCACCGGCTCCACCGTTCGCGCATCCCTGGCCCGCATCAGGCGCAGCGCCTCTTCCACCAGCACATATAAATAGCGGTACATCAGCAACAAAGTAAAAGCAAGCACACGGGGGACGCCCATACCGCGCATTGCCCGCACCAGGTCCGTCAGGTGAGCGGTGAACGCCAGAGTAATCACCACCAACACCGACAGCCACGAGCGCGCCAGAATGGTCGTCATCCGCAGCAGCCCCACATCGGTGAGAGTCAGTCGCCCACCCCATAGCGGCAACGTAACCACCGGCTGCCCCTCGCGGATGAATGGCACGCTCAGAACCGCCATCAACACAAAGGGCAGGGCCAGCAGCGAGCGCCTGACCACCGCGCCCAGCCGCACCCGCGCCAGGGCAATGGTCGCCCCGATGACCGCCAGATACAGCCCATACGCAGGCCACGCCTGAATGGGCGTCACGTTCAGCAAAACGATAAAGGCCAGCGCCATCACCAGCTTGACGCGGGCATCCAGGCGATGCACAGGACTCTTTGTGGGATAATAGGGGTCGAGAAAAGCTAGATTCACCGTAACCACACCCCAAAACGCCAGACGCTCTCCCGCTCATATCGGATCGCCGGAGAGCGTCTGGCCTTACGCTATCCGCTCACGCTATCGGGCGCCGCCGGGCCAACGCCCGCCCCAGCCCAAACATCAGCAGGAACAGCACAACCGTGCCCACTATCCCAGCCACGATGGTAGACAACGCCTCGCTGCTGATGCCGGGGAAGGCATAGTCGGGAATGACCTCGAACGCCGGGTCCAGTGCGCGCTCGACAAAGCCCTGGTCTTCCGCCACGCGCTCCAGGCCATCGGGATGGCTGCTTGCCAGAGGAGACAACACCGCCACCAACAGCGCCAACCCCAGCCCGGCAATCCACCAACGCTTGTTCATTGCGCCCCTCCTGCGCCCACCGCGTGCCATTCTAGCAAGTCTCGGCGGGTACTGCTCAAAAAGGCCAGCACGCTGGTGGTAATCAGCCCTTCGCCGATGCCGATCAGCACATGCACCAGCCCCATCGCCGGGAGCACCACGCCCAGCGGGGCCATGCCGGAAATCGCCAGCTCTACCGCCGCCACCAGCGCAGCCAACACCACGGAGCACCATGCCGCCGCAAAACCGGCCACCCACAAGCCCTTTGATCCCGAAAGCAACTTGCGCGCCAGGCGATAGATAGCATATCCCGACCAGACGCCCACCACGGCCATGTTGAATATATTAGCCCCCAGGGCCAGCAGGCCGCCGTCCTGAAAAACCAGAGCCTGCACGGCCAGCACCGCCGTAATCACCAGCGTGCCCGCCCACGGCCCCAGCAAAATCGCGGCCAGCGCGCCCCCCAACAAGTGGCCCGACGTCCCGCCCGCCACTTTAAAGTTGATCATCTGCGCGGCAAAGATAAACGCGGCCATCACGCCCATCAAGGGCACCTCGCGTTCCTTCAGGTCCTGGTTCGTGCGTCGAACGCTGTAGGCAATGGCCCCTGCCGACCCGGCATAGGTCACCACCGCTGTGCCAATGTTCACGAAACCGTCTGGGATATGCACGCCACCCTCCTTGCGTTGAGTTGAGAGCCGTACGCCGGGCCCAACGCGTACGACCACGGTTTGCAACTCGGTTGCAAGCACAGTATAGAGCAAACGATAGCCCCGTCAAATCATCTCAGCCGGGGCAGCATGTTCGGACCGCCGGCTTCCAGCCGGCATAATTAGAAGCCGCCAAGGATGGCAGCGGTCCAACAGGATGGCCCGCCGGGTTACCGCAGCAAATACGCCATACAGCGCGCCGTTGACAGCCGCCCCCCTTCGCGATACGATAGCCATCATCTGCCGAACGGAAAGGACTCGTACCGCTTATGTTCAACGCATCGCTGCAAAACCAGGTGGCCCTCGTGACCGGCGCGAGCCGTGGCATCGGTGCGGCCATCTCCCTGGCGCTGGC
>JAAYXX010000462.1 GCA_012515695.1 Chloroflexota bacterium | reverse complement strand
GTGTGTGGCGATTGTGGCATTGTTTCTGACAGGCCAGTGGGCCTGGTCCCCGCGAATGCTCCCCAATATCGCTATTCCACTCGTCTTTTTAACTACGCCGTTGTGGCTGCCCTATATCCTGGCAAGAAGCCAATGGAAGGCTAATGCTGCCGTGCGTAGCCGCAACTCGGGCGCTATTCGGGCGGAGGGCATCCACGCTGAGAATGGCCTGGCCGTGGGAGATATCCGCTGGAGTGCCTTTACCGATTACAAACTGTCCCCTGAGATGGTTCTGCTCTACCAGAACCCGAACGCGTTTCACCTGTTCACCCGACGGATGTTTGCCACCGATGATGATTGGAACACGTTTCGGTCCCTCGTGCAAAAGCGAATCGCCAAGCGTCAACCCGCCGGGCGAAATTGGGGGATCGTCTTGATTGCGTTATTCGCCTTGATCGTCATTGGCGCTCTGATCTTTGGTCTATTGCCCTCTCTTAACTGAAACGGGCCAGTGCGCCACGCGGCGAAATCGTGTATCATGGGGATGGGGAACCCGTTGCCTGGCCCCATTTTTCAACCTGCATCATCAAAGGAGACCTATGAACCTGGACAACACCGAAAACCGCCTCAAGATATCGCTGGCTATTTCGCCAGACGCCACCCCGGAGGAGTTGTTGTTCGCCCAGCAACTGGGCGTGGACTGTGTCTATACCTGGGTGCGCGATGATCAGCGCAATCTGGCCTATCTGAAGGACCTGCGCCAGAGGGTAGAGGATCAGGGCTTGATCCTGTGGAATGTGGGGAATATATCTGTTGCCAAGTCGGACAAGATTCACCTGGCCCTGCCTGGCCGCGATCAGGTGATCGCCGATTTTCAGGCGTTCGTCGAGGCGCTGGGCGAGGCGGGAATACCCATCACCACCTTTACGTGGGAGCCGACGCAGGTGTGGAGTTCCGAGCCGGGCGAGATTCGCGGCGCGCGCACTCGCCGGGTGGACCTGGAGGAGATGGTGCGTCGCCCCTATACCCACGGGCGGGTCTATACTGAGGATGAACTGTGGGACAATTTCGCCTATTTCATGGAGCGCATCATCCCGGTGGCCGAGGGCGCGGGCGTGCGGCTGGCGCTACATCCCTGCGATCCCCCGACGGACGCGTTGCTGGGGGGCATTCCCTGCCTGATCCACAACGCCGCCACCTATCGCAAGGCGTTCGCCATCGCCAATAGCCCCGCGCTGGGGATGGAGTTTTGCGTGGGCTGCTGGCTGGAGGGGGGCGATCAGGGATTTGGCAACGTGCTGGACGGTATCCGCGAGTTTCAGGCGGAGGGGCGCATCTTGTTGGTGCATTTCCGCAACGTCTCCTCGCCGTTGCCCTATTTCCTGGAGACCTTTTTGGATAACGGCTACATGGATATGTACGAGGTGATGAAGACGCTGGTGGATAGTGGCTACACCAATACCGTCACGCTGGACCACACGCCGCAGTTTGTGGGCGACTATGCCAAGGGGGCCGGGCCGGGCTATGCGGTAGGGTATATGAAGGCGCTGCTGCGCTGCGCTCAACGGTAGAGTGCGGGCTTGGGACCCGCCGCGCCCTCTCCTTCGACTCGTAGTGCCGAGGGTTCAAGGGCGGACAGTGACTTGCGCGCCTGCAAGGCGCGGCTACTGTCTGCCTCTGAACCCTTCTCCCCCGGCTCCACAGGAGCCGCCCAGTAGATCGGGGTCGGGGGGGAGGTCTCCCCCTGGAAGGGGATTGGACCGCCGCCATCCTTGGCGGCTTGCAATTATGCCGGCTGGAAGCCGGCGGTCCAATTTGTAGGCGCGGCTACCTGTCCGCCCTTGTAGCGCTGAGGGTGAGGGATCGCCTGCGCCTATGCGTGGACGCTACTGCACGACGCCCACGTCCATCAGCGGCCAGTAGCGGAAGCAGGCCCGCCCTCGAATGGCGGCAAAGGGCACGAATCCGAAATAACGCGAGTCGTAGGATTCGCCGCGATTGTCCCCCAGGACAAACACCATCTGATCGGGCACGCGTGTGGGCTGCCGGTTGGGGTAGGTGCCCTGACGCAGGTAGGGTTCGTCTAGCACCTGCCCGTTAATCAGCACGTGGCCGTCGCGGATTTCGATGGTCTCGCCGGGGACGGCGATCACCCGCTTGATGAGCGGTTCCTGGTCCACCTCGGGCATATAGAACACGATGATATCCCCACGCTCCGGGGGGTGCAGGTAGTAGGAAACTTTTTCCAGGATCAGGCGTTGGGCCTCGTGCAGGGTCGGCTCCATGCTGACGTTCTCTACATAGCAGGCCCGCGCCACGAACACGTTGACCGCCAGGACGATGATAACCGCAGGCAGGACGGTCTGCACCAACTCGCGCAGCAAGGCGGTCAGGGCGCGACGCGCCACAGTTCCCAGGCGGTGGCCGGTTTCCGGCTGCTCTGGTAGCTCTTGAGGATACTCGTTCGACATCGCATCTCCCGTATGGTGGAGTGATGGTGGGCTGAGGGCTGCTGTTCGTTACGGCGTTCGCAGCTACCCCCGGCGCGCTCCATCAAGCCCTATTGTATCATGGAACGGGCCGAATGCAATGCCGGGTGCTCCAAGGCGCGCCCTGGCATCCACAACCCAATTTCCAACGGAGGCACACTCATGCAAGTAACCAGGGTCGAAACACTCCGCAGCAAAGAGCCGGTGATCCTGCCCGAGCCGTGGCTGCCTGCCTGGAACCAGCCCAACGGCACGCCCGTTACCCAGTGGTATCTGACCTTCTACAAGGTCTACACTGACGAGGGGATCATCGGGTATGGGCCGCATACGGGGTACGTCAACCCCTCCCGCCTGATAGGGATGGACCCCTGCCACGTGGAGGCGTTTTGGGACGCGAACATGAGTGGCCGCCGCGCGGGCAATTCGGGGCAGGGCGCGGCGGGGCTAGAGATTGCGCTGTGGGACATTATCGGCAAGGCCGCCGGGCTGCCCCTCTACAAGCTGCTGGGGGCCTATACCGACCGCTTGATGGTTTATGCTGCGACCAGCCGCCTGCTGGAGCCACAGGAAACCGTCGAGCAAGTGCTGTCTTTTATGGCGCAAGGATACAAGGCGGTCAAGTTGCGCCTGCACCGCCCCGACCCCTGGGCCGACCTGGACGTGGTGAGGATGGTGCGCGAGGCCGCCGGGGATGAACTCGTGCTATTGGTGGACGCCAACCAGAATAACGTCTCGCCGGGGTATCGCTTCTGGTCGCGCCAGACGGCGCTGCGAATGGCCCGCGCCCTGGACGAGCTGGGGGTGTACTTTATGGAGGAACCCCTGCCGCGCAATGACGTTGAGGGGTTGGCGGAAATTGCGGCCACGGTGGATATGTTTATCGCCGGTGGCGAGCATACGCCCACTGTCTACGACTGGCGCGAGTATATCACCCGCGGGGCTTTTGACATCGTCCAGCCGGACGCCGTTATGGGCGGCAACTATGGCATCACAGGGCTGCGGCGAGTGGCGCAGCTCGCTGACTATTTCGGGCGGCTGATCGTGCCGCATGTGTTGACGGGCGGGCATTTTGTCATGGATATGGCGGCCAGCCTGCACGCGATGGCGACGGTGGAGAACTGCCCGATGGTCGAGTTTGGCATAGACCCGCCCGTGCTGACCGCCGAGACGTCGCAGAGCATCCTCAAGCAGCCGTTCCAGCTTGAGCCAGATGGGACGGTGCGCGTGCCCGACGCGCCGGGCCTGGGCATCGAGTTGCAGGAAGATATGTTGGAGGTGGTGGGATAGGAAAGGTGGGAGCGCCAGTAGGCTGCGCCTACCAGTAGGCGGCGCCTATTGGCGCTCCCATTTATCTCATTCAAACACCACCGCGCAGTGGCAGCTAAATTCGGGCACGGTGACCGTGGCGGCCCCGTCCGCGCCGACGGTGCACGCGAGCGGCGTGTTGCCGGGCACAAGATAGGCGCGCTGCGGCGTTTGCGGCAGGCGCACCGTCACCTGCACGTCTCGCAGGGCGGGCAGGTCTTCCAGCACCAGGCAGCGCCCGCGCTGCATCGGGGCCGCGTACAGCAGATGGGCCACATAGCGGCCATGCTCCGGCTGGGCCAACAGGCTGACTCGCCCCGCGCTGGGGAGGTTTACCTCTATCATGGGGCGGGTGTGCAGTTGGCGCAAGGCGTTGATGAACAGTTGACGATGCACTTGAGCCCCGTGATGGTAGTATAGCTCGTCCAACCCGTGCAGCAGCGCGATCACGTTGCCGCGCCGGATGGCCGCCGGGTGGGGCGCGTCCTCCAACTGATAGGGCGTGTTCTGATGTCCGCAATAGTGGCCGTAGGTTCGGCTAAAGTACGGCTCGCGCAGGGCGGCCAGCACGGTTGTGCCTTGCTGCGGCTCGACGCGCAGGGCCGGAGCATAGTTGAGGAAGGGGGAGCGCACCAGCCCCTCCGCCAGCGCATCGCCCACCACGGTATAGTCCACGTCAAACTGGCCGGGGCCGATGTAGCGCGCGCCTACGTCCAGCACGAACGCCTGACGCGCCGCGTCCAGCGCGCCCGCCCCCAACACCAGCAGCTTGCCGCCTTGCTCCACATATGCCTGAAGCATGGCCGCGTCCTGGCTTGACAGGCAGGGCTGCGAAGGGATCACGACCACTTCATAGGCCGCGAGGTCTGATGCAGGCCCCACGGTATCAAAATCCACCTGTTCCTCCAGCAACATGCGCGCCGTGCCCTCGTCGTGGGGCAGCGAGCCGGTGAGCCACAGGCCCAGGCTGGCCAGGGGCTTGCCGCCGATGCCATACTCCTCGATCTGCTCGACGTATGCGTAGGCGTGCCCGATGTTGCGATAGGTCTCCAGGTCCATCTCGCCGCAGGGGTGCAGTTGGTCGCCAAAGTTGCAGCAGACGCCAAAGGCGATCATGGTGGCGGCCTCGGCGCGAATGGCTTCCGGGTCTTTGAATCCGCCAAACTCGCCCCAGGAAGTGTGGAACTTGCCGCTCATGGCGACTGCCGGCTTGTTCTCCTTCAGGAAATACTTGGCGCGAATGGGGAGTTTGTCATAACCGCCCCAGGTAGTGGGCAGGTCTTCCAGGTCGTTCTTGGTGTTGACCTCGAACAGCCGATGCTTGAGGTTCATGGGCCTGTCCAGCGTGGTAATGCCGTTAAAATAGACGCTGGCGTCGGGGTGGTAGCTGTGGATCAGCGTTCGCAGGTCGTCGGCATGGGCGCGCACCGTGTCTACCCGGTACTGCATGGCGTCGTCGGGGTTGTTGGGGTCCAGCCCCCGCTCGCGCATGCCGCGCTGGCAATATTCGCAATAGCAGCCGCCGACGACCTGATAGATGTCGTACCAAAAGCCGTCTACGTCGTACAGGCGGCAGAGTTCCTCCGTCTGGGCGCGGATCAGGTCGTGATAGGGCGTGCCCACGCACAGCGATTTCCAGGAAAAGGTGGGTTTGGGCGTTTCTGGCCCGGCGTCCCAATCCCAGGAGCCTGCGACGATGCTGCCTTCCTGGTCGCGCAGGCACCATTCGGGGTGCTGCTCGGCGTCGTTGGCCGACCAGCCCACGGTGAAATAGATGGGCGCGCGCACGCCGATCTCGTGGCAGGCCGCGATCTGGCTGCCCAGCAGGTCAAAATCCAGGTGAGGATGCACGTGGCCGACCTGCGTCGGGTAATAGCTCCACCCGTGGTGGCACTTGGCAAAGACGTTGATCAGGTTCACGCGCCCGATCTGAAGGGCCTGTTGCCATTGCTCTTTGCGGAAGCGACTGCCGATGCCGGGGATATGCTCGGAAGTATGAAAGTCCAGGTGGACCTGACGAGAAGGTTCACGCATGATAGTGCTCCTTTGCCGTAATGGGCTATTCCCTGCTGATGTGTTGGTTGGCAAGCGATGGCTCGGCGTTTCGGCGGCGCACGTGCCCGCCGACACCTACCCCCATTATCCGCAGATTGCCCTGGCTGGCAAGGCAAGCGGCTGCGGGCTGTTGCCGCCTTCATATGATGCCGGCTGGAAGCCGGCGGTCCAATTCAGGCTGGCAAGGAAAGCGACTGCGGGCTGTTGCCGCGGGCTGTTCTGGGGCTTGATAAGCTGGGGCAAACGTGTTACCCTGAGGGTGTATGCCGGTTGGCCGTATTGTGTGGCTCTCCGGTGTTGGCGAAATGGCAATGATTGGAGGGATATATATGCGGATCGTAGGACGGATAGCAGGGCTGTTGGTGGTTGTGGCCTTGCTTCTGGGGTGTAGAGGAGCCGCGTCGGGGAACGGGGCTACGCTGGAGCTTGGGGCTGCCCCGTGGCAGGCGGGCGATACGGCTAACTATGTATGGCTGGATCAGAGCGGCACAGAGGTGGGCACCGCGCAGGTTTCTTTTGCGGAGCAAGAAGGGGCCTGGGTTATCAGCCAGACGGACAATATTGGCACAGCCCAGCAAGTGGCAGAGGTACGCGTTGACGCGGAGACGCTGGAGCCGTTGGGCGAGCACAAGACCATCCAGGCGCCCAACACGGAAATCGAGATCAACACCACCTACCAGGACAATGAGGTGGACATTCAGGCCATCGTGAACGGCGAGGAGCAGAGCGCGTCGATGGATGTGCCAGAGGGCGCGTTGGACAACGACCAGCTCTTGATGACCTTGCGGGCGCTGCCATTTGCCGAGGGGTATGAGGCCCAGGTGCCGGTTCTGGTCACGCAGAGCGCCCTTAAGGTAGATCTGACGGTCACCGTGCAGGGGCAGGAAGAGATCGAGGTTCCGGCAGGCACGTTCAACACCTGGCGGGTGGAAATCTCGACAAACCAGGGGGATCAATCCGTCTGGTATCAGGTGGATGCACCGCACAATCTGGTGCAGTATGACAACGGAACTACCCGGATGCAGCTTGTTGAAAGCTAGCCGCCAGCGCGGCAAGTGAGGTTATCATGAATTTCTTTGCCAACCCCCTGGAGTTCGTGGGGAGGCCAGATTGGCGTTCGGCTGTGTTGGCGGCGATCTTTGTAGCGCCCTGGTTGATTCTGCTGGCGGGCAAGTGGCTGAGGCGCTGGCAAACGTGGGTCGTGCTGGTGGCGGGGATTGTGCTATTCCCCCTGACGATCGCCTGGATACAGGTTCCTATCCAGCAGGCCCTCAGCGCTCTCTACCTGAACACGCTGCCGATCGAGACGATAGGGCGGTTTGCGCTGCTCTTGAGCATTCCGCTGGTCTTGGTGTCGGGGCTGGTACAGGAGGCCGTGAAATTTGGGATTGGCGTCGCGGGCCTGCATCTGGCCGACGAAAGGCGCGACTCACGCGCGGGGCTGGCGATGGGTGCCGCCGCCGGAGCGGGGTATGGCGGCATCGAGGCGTTCTGGGTGTTCAACATGATCTTTGGTGCCGGGTTTTCTCTGGCGACGGTGCAATTGGCGGGGCCGCTGGCGCTGGCAGGCTTTGTGGAGCGGTTTTTCACGGTGATGTTCCACATCTCGCTGGCGGCGATATCCACCTATGGGTACGCAACGGGCCGCCCCTGGCCGTTTTTGCTGCTCGCCATTGTCGTACACAGTCTGGCGAACTATATCGCTGTACTGGCGCAGGCGGGCCTGGTCGGCATTGTCGCCACAGAGGTCATCCTGGCCCTGATTGCCCTGACGACGCTGGCGTGGGCGCTGTGGCTGCGTGCCCGGTCACGCCCCGAACTGCCTGCCGAGACCGAGTTCGATGAAGGTGCGGAGCCATCCGCCGAGGGGGAACCCAACGAGGGGGAGGCTGGCGTGAGTGCCGCGTCTGCCGATAGGGACGAGGCCGACGATAGCGTCGAGCCACCCGCCATCACACCGGAACACTAGCGCCCGACTGTAGGGCCACGCACATCGCTGTTCAGGGGGTAACTGGCGTCATGGTTGCCGAGCAGCAGTTGCATGTATACGAGGCGGGGCCGATGGATGCCCCCGCCATTCTCTTTTTGCACGCTTCCCCCTTGAGCGGGCGCATGTGGCTGCCCCAGTTGGAGCGCCTGTGCGCGTTCCATTGCCTGGCCCCCGACCTGCCAGAGCATGGGCAGAGCGCGCACATTGGCCCTTTTCGTATGGAGGATGCCGTCTCTCGCCTGGCGGACCTCATTCGTCGCGCCACACCGGACGGCACTGCCCACGTGGTTGGGTTGTCCTTTGGTGGGGTAGTGGCCCAGGCGTTGATGGCTCAAGTCCCGGAGGTGGTGGGGCATGTGATCCTGAGTGGCACGTCGGCTCGGCTCGGCTCGTGCTTGCTGGCGGCCCTGCGGTTGCAGGTGGCCCTCAGCAGGCCGCTGCTGACCTGGCTGCGCCCCGACCAGTTGAGCGCCCTCACGGCCATGCAGATGGGGGTGCCCAAGGCATACCGCGCCCTGCTGGGTGAGGATATGCAGCGGGTTCCCCCGGAGGCGCTGACCCGGTTCCTCACCGCGACGTATGCCGGGATTGTGACGCCGCCCGACCCGCACACGCCCGTCCTGGTGGCGGTGGGCAGCAAGGAGACGCCCGTCGCCAAGGCGATGGCCCGCCGGTTGTGCCAGACGATGGCGGGCGCGCGCGGCGCGATGGTCCCCGGCGCGGGCCACCTGTGGAACCTGCAATTCCCCGACTTGTTCGCGGACATGGTTCGCGCATGGATTACCGACCAACCGTTGCCTCGACAGCTATTACCCTTATAGAGTGAGGCGCAAGCTTGTTCCTCGCGCCGGAACTCCTCAATGGTAGCCTACAAATGCCCGAAACCCTGTCCGCACAGGTTCGCCTGTTGACGAGATAGGCATAGCCGGGCCACAAGGGAGCGCCGCTGCTCACCGTTTGCAATTCTCCATCGCCAGCCGGTACCCATTCAACACAGGCAGGGATTGTCGCGAACTGACTCGCAGAATCCAGGAGGACACATGCAAACACATCGCGCACGGTATGTTCTGGGTCTGGTGATCGCTGTAGCTATTTGTCTGGTCGCGGTCTGGTGGTTCGCAAAACCGGCGCAGGCGTCGTTGGGGAATACCGGCACGCCAGTCTATGGCAATCTGGTGGGGCCTCTGCCTCAATCAGAGCAGCGCTATGTCCGTTTCTTTGCTGCTGACGGCACGCCCTTTAAGAATGGCGATATGGTGCCGGATGGGAAATACCTGCTCATCACGGACATTTTGGTGACCCCCGATGGCGGCACGGACGCGGCTGCTGTGATCAGCGTGGACTTGGAGGTTGGCGGCCAGAGCATACGGCTACGAAGCACCGATAATGGCACACTCAACATGCACTTCACGACGCCCTATTTCATCTTGCGAGGGGGCGAGCGCCTGCGCGTAACAAACGCCTGGTTCAGCAACAAGTGGGTGTATGTCAATGTGTCGGGCGTGCTGGTCAGCAACGTGAACTATGTTCCGCTAGCCCTGGGGGATTAACCGACCCGACACCGGCGGCGAGATCGGCGACCCGTGCCCTGGCTCGACCCCTGCCACGGGCGGGGGCGCGGGTCGCTTGTAGGGAGCTTGCCACCTTGAACCCCATCTGTCAGAGCGACGCCTGCCCGGCAGCGCCCTGGTCTACCCCTGCACCTGCACCAGCACGGAATGCGTGCGGGAACCCTCGCTGGGCATGGTTGGCTCGGTGGGTGCGAGCACATTGGCCGAACCGGCGACATCTACGCCGTCGGCGTCCCAGCAGGGCCAGGCCCCTTCCAGCAGACAGACCACGCCGGGCATAATATCTTCGGTGACATACGCGGGGATACGCACCCGTCCCTGGGGGCTGCATACCGTGACCTGCTGGCCGTCGGCGATGCCCCGCGCCGCCGCGTCGTGGGGGTGCATCCACAAACGCTGCGGCTCGCGCTGCTGGAACCAGGGGATATTGTCGAATTGCGAATGGTTGCGATAGCGCGACTTGGGCGTAATCAGCCGCAAGGGGTAATCCTCCTGCGTGGGCAGCAACCGCGCCTGGGGGATTGCCGGGAACCCCGTGCGGGCGTACGCTTCGGAGGCGATTTCCACGCGCCCGGAGGGGGTGGACAGCGGATGGGCCTGCGGGTCGGCCACGAAATCGGCCAGCCCCACGCGCTGCTGGTCGCTGCCCATGTACAGGCCGGTGCGTTTGAACTCTTCATAGTCGGGCACCTCAGAGCGGGCCACGAACTCGCGCAGCCAATCCTCCTCGCTCTTGCCCTCGGAAAAAGCCTGGCCAAAGCCCAACCGCTCGGCCAGCGCGCAGAAAATATCGTAATCGTTGCGCGCATCAGCCAGGGGGCTGGCCGCCTGGTGGGAGAACATCAGATAATTGCCCTGGGCCGTGACAATATCCTGCCGCTCTAGCCAGTGGGTGGCGGGCAGGACGATGTCGCAATGCCGCGCTGTGGGAGTGAGGAACAGGTCATGGCAGACGGCGAACTCGAGTCGTTCAAAGGCGCGCATATTCTTGCGTACGTCGGCCCCTTCTACCACGTAATTGCCGCCCACGTTGTACACGGCGCGAATGTCGCTGGGAAAGCCGCCCGCCTTGCCTTCCAGGATGGCGTCGGGCCAGCGATAGACCGGGATGGCGGGCATGACTTTGGGGGTTGGCGCGCCTATGCCGCCGATGCGCGGGCCGGGGATGTTGAGCGACAGCGCCCCGGACGACCCACCCCGGCGGCCCAGGTTGCCCGTAGCGGTCTGTAGCGCGATGGACAGACGAATGGCCTCCTCGCCGCCCACGGTGCGCTGGATGGACAGCCCCGGAAGCAGCAGGGTGGGCCGCGTCTGGCCGTAGAGCCGGGCCAGGGCGATGATGGTTTCGGCGGGCGTGCCGCAGAGCGCCGCCGCCCAGGCGGGGGTTTTCGGCGGCGTGCCGTCGCGCCCCATGACGTGCTGATCCAGTTGGTCAAACCCGTGGGCGTATCGCTCGACAAAGGGGCGGTCCACCAACCCCTCGTCTATCAGCACATACAGCACGGCCAGCATCAGGGCGGCATCGGTGCCGGGGAGCAGGGGGATCCATTGCGTGCCCAGCTCGCGCACGGTGCGGGTGCGGCGGGGGTCCAGCACGATCACAGGTGTGCCGCGCTGTTTGGCTTCACGCAGGCGTGCGTGCCATTCGCAGCCCAGGCGCGTGTCCGAGACGTTGGCCCCCCACAGGATAACCAGCCGGGAATGCTGCACCGTGGCGGGGTCTATCCCGGCGGCAGCGTTGCCGAGGACGTAAGGCGTGGCAAATCCGGCTGCCGCTGCGCTATAGCCGCCGTATGTGACGGTGTATCCCCCGAACAGGCCGAGAAAGCGGGCCTTCAGGCTGCCCGTGTTGTGCAGCAAGCCCACGCACGAGCCGGAGGAACCCAGCGACAGGACAGCCTGCGGGCCGTAACGCTCGCGAATGTCGCGCAGTTTGTCGGCGACGCGGTCCAGCGCCTCTGGCCAGGAGATCGGGCGGAACTCGGACGAGCCGCGTGGCCCCACCCGCAAAAGGGGCTGCGTCAGCCGGTCGGGGGCGTACAACTGGCGCATGGCCTGGTAGCCGCGAATGCAGCCATGCAGATACCGCCCTCCCAGCGGGTTGTCGCTGATGCGCGTGATGCGGCCTTGCTCCACGGTGGCGATGAGCGGGCAGCCGCCGATGCAGTCGCGGTTGCAGGTGACGGGCAAGTGTTGGGGCATGACGGGTCCTTTCCGGGTACGCTGGTTGACAGGTAGGTTTGTAGCGCATTTGGGTGAAAAGCGCAAATGAGGGGGCGGGGGCGAAAAACCAACTCCCCGCTGGTGAGCGGGGAGTTGGCGGTGATACGTAATGCCGTTGGTCAGGGCTAGGCCGGGTCGCGGTCCAGGATTTCCTGGCAGGCGCGCTGGGCTTCGGCGATGCCCTCGTCCAGGCCCACAGCGCCGGTCCAGATGGCCTGTAGCGTGTTGTTCATCGTGTCGGTGAACTCGCTGGTGCGCCCGTTCGCGGGATAGTAGTAGGGCGCTGGGCCTTCGGGGTGCTTCTCCAGGATGATCCTGTAGATGGGGTGGTAATCGTTGAGTCGCTGGCTCTCCCAGCAATCGTTGCGTGGGCCGGGGCTGCCCGCGCCGCCCCACACGTGCTCTACCCCATCCTCGAACGTCGAGAAGAAATCGAGCACCCGGAACGCTTCGTAGGGGTGCTTGGAAGCTTTGGTCACGCAAAAAGCCGCGCCGGAAACCTGGGTGCCCCGGTGCCCGTTCGGGCCAACCGGCCCGATCATGGCGTTCCACTTGAATGTCCAGTCTTTGATGTTGTTAAACTCGGCGGCATACCCTGGCGTCCAGTTGTAGCACCCGACCTTGCCCGCGACAAAGTTGTCGCGTGTCTGGTCGCCGCAGATGCAGGGGTCTACCTTGTCGGTATAGCGGAGATCGTACAGCCATTTGAGGGCTTCCCTGGAGGCATCCGAATCGAGCAGGCATTTGGTGCCTTCGGGGTTCATCAGTTCGCCGCCGAACATACGCAGGTAGCTGGGCACATGTTCCGCGCCCGTTCCCACCGTGCGCAGGCCCCACACGTCAGGCTCCTTGGTCATCTTTTTGGCCGCTTCCACGAGGTCGAGCACCGTCCAGTCGGGATTGGGCAGTGGCACGCCCGCCGCCTCGAACATGTCTTCGTTATAGTAGTAAACGTTTGTGCCATAGTGCCCGTGGTTCGGGATGCCGTACAGCTTGTCTTCGATGGTGAACGCCTGGATGATTGCGGGCCAAAAGACCGAGAGATCAAATTGCTCGGCTTCTACGATATCATTGATCTCTCGCGCCACTCCGCGGCGCACCATCTCGGTTGTGCCGTTGTTGTAGCACCACACCACGTCGCCGATGGTGCCCGACGCGGCCAACGCATACTGCTTCCCGACATGGTCGTCGGGAATGGCGTCGATTTCCAGCTTGATGCCGGGGTTCTGCTCTTCGAACAAGGGCACCCGCTTGAGGTGCCAGTCGGCATGGGAACCGGCACGGTCATGGAACTTGATCGTTACCGTTTCCTTGGGGGCTGGCTTGGCCTCACTGACCTCTTTGGGCTGCTCGCCGGATGTTTCCTGTTGGGGCGCGGTAGTTGGTTCTGCTTTGGGGCCGCAGGCTACGAGCAGGAACCCAGTCAGAACGGCGGCGCCTGTCAGGAATGCTCTACGCGTGAGCTTGTCGTTGCGTGTCATTGCGTCCTCCTTACGTGCTAGCGAATCTCCGATGCAGTCATCCTCCACCAACGCACATCGAAACGATCTAGCCTTTAATTCCGCTCATCACGATTCCGCGCACAAAGAAGCGTTGTGCCACAAAGAACAATATAATGATCGGGAAGGTCATCATCAGACTGGACGCCATCAAGAGGTGTTGCCTGGGCTTTCCATCGGGGTCTACAAGAGCCGAGAAAAAGCGCACGCCTACCGCCAGGGTAAACTTTTCCTTAGTGTTCAGGTAGATAAACGGTCCCATAAAGTTGTCCCAATGCCCGATAAAGGTCAGCACGGATGCGGTCGCCAGGGCGGGCACGGACAACGGCATCACGATCTGCCAAAAGATCCGCAGATAGCTTGCGCCGTCAATACGCGCCGCCTCGTCGAGGTCCAGGGGAATCGTCATAAAGAACTGGCGCATCATAAAGATCAGGAAGGCTCCCCCGCCAAAGAAAGAGGGGATAATCAGCGGCCTGTAGCTGTCCAGCCATTTCAGTTTGGCAAAGCCGATATACAACGGGATGAGCGTTACTTCGGCGGGCAGCATCATCGTGCTCAGGGTGACCAAAAAGATCAGGTCGCGCCCGGGGTAGCGAAAGCGGGCGAACGAAAAGCCGACCAGCGCGGCGGAAAGCACCGCTCCGAACGTTGCCGTGATGGCGATGAATAGCGTGTTGGCGATCCACCGGGCAAAAGGCACCTCTGTAAAGACTTCGGCATAGTTCCCCGGCTGCCAGACAGTAGGGAACAGGCTGGGGGGATAGCGCGTCAGGTCACCGGGCGACTTGAACGAGGAGAACAGCGCCCAGGCAAATGGCAGCATAAAGATGATGCTCGATGTGATCGCGATGACGTACAGGATAGTGCGCCCCGCCCTGCGGCGCGCGCGCGCCGAGTGGTACTTGCCTTGTCCAACTGTGGCCGAGCGCATTGGCTGGCTAACACTCATATTCTGCGCCATTATCGCACCTCCCCGGCGTAGAATACCCACTTGGTGGAGGCTTTGAACTGAATCAGTGTGAACACCAGTGTGATAAAGAAGAATATCCACGATAGCGCCGAGGCGTACCCCATTTCAAAGTAGCGGAACGCCTTGTTATAGATATGCAGCGCATAGAAATAGGTGGCATACGCCGGGCCGCCGCCGGTGGCGACAAAGGCGGCAGTGAACACGCGCAGGGCGCCAATTACGCCGAGGACGAGGCAGAAGAAAATCGTGGGGCTGAGCAGCGGGATGGTCACATGCCAGAACTTGGCCCAGGTTCCCGCGCCATCAATGGACGCCGCTTCGTACATCTCCTGGGGCACGCCCTGAAGCCCTGCCAGGAAAATCAGCATGTTGTTGCCGCCCACGGCCCCCCACATCGCCATGATAATCAGCGCAGGCATGGCCCAATTCGGGTCGCGGAACCACCCGGGCAATTCGGTCAGCCCTGTAATGTTGCGGAGTACGTGGTTAAACAACCCCACGTTGGGGTCAAAGAACCACCCCCAGAGCATGGCCGAGGCCACGATGGGGGTAAGGTGAGGGAGAAAGTACAGCGTTCGATATATCGTCGTACCCTTGAGGCCCTGGTTGAGCAGCATGGCGGCCAGCAAAGAGCCGGTGAGCGAGATGGGGACGACGATGACGGCATAGCGGAACGTGCGCAGCAGCGAGGGCCAGAACAGCTCATCCCTGCCAAAGATGAACGAGTAGTTGTCCAACCCGACGAATTTGCCCACGTTCACCATGTCATAGTTGGTAAAGCTCAGGATGGCGGACGCGATCATGGGGCCGGAGACAAACGCGAGAAAGCCGATGATCCAGGGGGTCAGGAACAGATAGCCGGTGATGATTTCCCGCTTGCGGAGACTGAGCGAGGCGCGAGAAAACGGTTTACGCGGATTCGGAAGCTTGACGTTTGCAGCCAAGAGGACCTCCTTAGCAACCGTGCTACATAGCGGATACGCGATTCGTCGGATACCGGTACAGTACAACGAGCCTAACGTACGCCTGATTGCCAATCCTTTGCGCGAAGCCAAAGCGCCGATGCCTGAAATTTTTTAAACTGGCCCCATCATAGCATTATCGCAAACCGGTGTCAATAGTTTTAACCTGATATTCGCCTGAACTCGTGCTAACGCAGCCTGCTCGATAATTCCGTGTTTGCAGAAGCCGACGCAGGTGTTTGGCGCCTGCGTCGGCTTCTGCCTGATTGTATGGAGGAGGCTGTGCCGTTTACCAATCTCGAAGGGAACCGTCGGGCGCTTTGAGGTAGGCGTTTGGGCGGGGCACAAACGTGTCTTCCTCTGCGGCTGCCTCGTCAAAGGTGATGCCGAGGCCCGGCCCCTGTGGCGGCAGGGCATAGCCGTCGCGCACCGTGGGCCACGGGCCGACGATGGGCGAGGG